>QMSC01000008.1 GCA_003649515.1 Thermoprotei archaeon
CTCATTTCCAGAGAGGTTTATTCCATAGGCATAGCTCTCTGCCTATACCCTTTTCTAAAGCGGTTTTGTAAATTCTATAAGCTACTATGGCGTCCTCACATGCCATGCCAAACGTGTCGAAGAATATTATTTCGTCGCCACTCTCCCTTCCCTTCTTCCTTCCAGAGACCACGTCTGCTATCTCGATTGCATCGCTATCATTAATGACCTTCTTTGAATACAGCTTGCCTAAAGCGGTCCTTTCATATCTCTTTATTTGCTCCCAGTTATCGACGACGATTTTACTCGCCTTCAATATGGCTTCCTCTTCGAATTCGCATATGCCAACTTGAACGTAGAGCCTGGCTTTTCCTATATGCGATGCTTTAAAGAAAGGCTTCTCTGCTGACGTCGCTGTAATCACTACATCGCTCTCATTCACAGCCTCTTCAAAGCTCTTTACAACCCTTATCTTATGCTTGAAGGATGATTCAGTAGCAGCCTCCACCGCTTTATTGTACTTAGTGTCGAAGAGCAGGATTTCAGCACCTTCTACAACTATTGGAAGGGTTTCGAGAAGTGTTCTGCCTATTACTCCAGCCCCTATCAGCCCTATGGTCCTAGTGTTTGAGGGCTTAAGGTATTTTACTGCAATTCCTGCAAGAGCCGCGGTCCTGGCAGCAGTTATCAGCGTTCCATCCATTATTGCGAGCGGCCTACCGTTGTGAGGATCGCTCAAGATGATTATGTCTATGCCCAGTGGAAGACCGTATTTAGCGGGGTTTCTAGGGTAGCCGGCAGCCCACTTTATACACGCTATATCTACGTCTCCCCCAACGTAAACGGGCATGGAGACTATATGTCCCCTATATTCACCGTTATCGTAGAAGTCCAGTAGGGTTTTAAGGGGCATGTAAACCTCGTTTCTAGCATACATCTTCAAGACAAGCTCAACATCCTCTACGGCCTTCTTCATATCTAGTACTCCTGCAGCTATAACGTCCTCTTGCTGCAGATACAAGAGTTTTAAGGGTTCCATATCGTTTCTGAAATTGCAGGTTAACTAAAAATTTTTCGAGCGATCGTGTATTTATTGAGTCAGGGCAGGTTTCGGATAGGCGAGGAGGTTAGAGGTTAGGCTTTAATGTAGACCTTCGGCCAACGTTAATTTCAAGTGCTCTTCTAAGATCTTCTTCCTCCAAGTCCTTGAATATTCTAAGCTTCTAGCTGAACTCTAACTCCACAGGTGCGCTTACAACTAAGAATCCTATCCGCCTGTTTTTCTTGTCCAGGCTTGCCGCTATGGGCGTCATTAGAAGTCCTATAGCCACCCATGCTACGAGAGAGAAGGGATCCGCTACTGTTGCTCCTCCAAGGGAGATGTAGATCTCAGAGCCGATCATTGAACCGAAGCCAAGAGAGAACGCGCTGAAGAATTCCAGAGTTCTTCTAAAGCCCTTACCGTAGTCCTTCTTTTCTAGAATGGATCATACCACCTACACCCTGGGTAGCGCGTTTAGGAAACAGGCGCATATATAAAGATTACTCTGGGTAACTTATTGAAGAGAGCGAAGGAGAGAGAGTTAGTCTCCTGAAGACAGTTTTACAGCTCCTTCCATTAAGGGAGTGTTTTCCAAGCCTTAAGGCCAAGCCTACAGCCTTAGTTGAGGAAGCGGACTTCAATAGGTTTTTCTAGAGGAGCTGAGCGATGTGTTAGAAGAGAAGAAGAACACTTTTACTCGATTTAGGGACGTCGTCAAGCTAATCGAGAGGTTTTCCGGTACTCTAAGCGGGCTCAGTATTTAGATTTCGTGCATGCCTCAAGTTTTCACTATAAGCTTTAATAAAGGAGCTTAATTGAATATGCTTTGATTTCAATGTTTAGGGAGTTCAAGGTCATCAAGGATGCACCACGAGGCTTTAAAATAAGCCTTATAGAGGGTGGGTTGACAGCTCTAGGTTCCTCTTTTATAGGTCCTATGGTCACGCCTCTTCTCATAAGGCTTGGAGCGGATGCTAGCCTGCTGGGGATTTATATTGCAATAGCTACGGCCTCAACTCCTCCTCTACAAGTAGCCTCCGCATTACTGCTAGATAGGTTTAGGGAGAGGAGACTTGAATTGATGACCATATTCTCTGCATTAAACAGAGCTATATGGATCCTAGTCCTACTCGTAATTCTAGGGCTTTGGGGTGACGTCTGGACTGTCATTGCTCTACTTATACTTTTAAGGGTCTTTGGAACAGTTGCGGGACTTGCATGGACGGACATTATGGCGGATCTATCCGAGCTCTCACTGAGAGGGAGGCTTTTTGCCTTGAGGAATTCCATACTAGGGATTGTGAGCATAATTAGCTTGGCTTTCGCAAAGTTCATCTATGATACCTACTCCTACCCCACTGGGTACATTTACGCCTTTAGTATTGGAACAGCCTTCATGCTCGCATCTACCCCATTGCTTTACCTCTATGGAGATCCAGTACGGCCAAAAGGAGTCGGCATAAGTTTACGGACGTTTCTGGACATTATTAAGGATCGGGAGGTTCTGAAGGATACCCTAGCGATGTCCTTTTGGAATTCCTCCGTGAATCTCGTAAGCGCGGTATGGGTTTATCACATGTTTGTTGCATTTAATGCTGATGAGACTTGGTTCACAACCCTGAACCTCGTTGGTAGCGTTACAAGAATAGCTGCAAACTTCCCTTGGGGGAGGATTTACGATAGATTCGGTCCTAGGAGAGTGTTCTTGTTATCTGGTCTAGGTATAATAGCGGTTCCCGTACTCTTCCCGCTCCTTCCTAACCTTGAGGGCCAACTTGTACTGCAGGTTTACTCCTCCTTTGCTTGGACCGGATTTGGACTGGCATCCTTTAACTACGCCATATCCTATAGCGCAACTCTTAGACACGTATACATAGCAATGTACAACTCCATACCTGCCATAGCTTCATCGGTGGCTTCCATCCTCGGATCGTTTCTCTATCAAGAGTTAGGGGTAGCGGTTTTCTACATCTCGGCTATATGCAGGGTATTGGCGGCTATAGTTCTATACAAATATGCCTCTGAGAGAGGAGTAACCTACGAGGAGCTGAAGTTCCTAGCCCACCTCTATCCTCTCCTAGTTGTAGGCAGGGGTATAGTTGCTAACGTCTATTTAGAGGCCGTCTATACTCTCAAAGTGATATATTCCCTCATAGCTACAACCATTTTACTGGCAATGCTCATTAGTGTTTATATCATAGTCTTGAGACTATTTATGAGGTAAAAGTATGCCAGATATAATTTCCCTAATACTCCTAGAATTGCAGAGGCTTATTGAGGAATACATCGCGATTCTAGCCTACGTACTTCCAAGAATGCTGGCTGCGACTCTCGTGATAGTCATAGGGTGGATCTTAGGAAGGGTTCTAGGGAAGGTGGTGTACTTCATACTGAGAGTAGGTAAGATCGACGAAGCGATATCTGAAACTCCTGTGGGTAAGAGACTTAAAGAAGCTGGGTACTCTTTATCGCGCCTGCTGGACTTGGTGACTAGAATAGCAGTATACCTCTTCTCGATAGGTGTTGCTATAAAGGTTATAGGCTTTCCTGAGGCTATTCAAACGGCTCAGAGCCTGATAATCCTCGTCGGGCAGCTCATTTCAGGCACAGCAGTTCTCGTAGTTGGAGTGTTTATTGTTGAGAAGACTATTGAGCTAGCTGAGAAGATAGTGGGAGAGGAAACTCCTTTTATGAAGTTAGCTCTAAGCGCTGCGCACGTAACGCTTCTAGGAATGGTTTTTCTAGCTGCTTTATCCCAAATGGGAGTTGACCTCTCACCGTTAGCATCCCTTTTCTCGGCCATAGCCTGGGGAGTAGGCATAGGGATAGGGTTAACGATAGTAATACTATGCGTTGCAACATTTAGGGAACCCCTATATGAACTCTTAAAGATGCTATCTACCCGTGAAAGAAAGCCTCTGGAGAAGGGCAAGTAGGGCATTCGTAATGTTCCTAGAGGTGTCGATCATTGTTGATCGACTATGACAGCTGTAGGAGGTTTGCCCAAGTTTTAAAAAGCGCTGATATAGTCAGTGCATGCGTAGAAGATTTTGCTGACGGAGTATTCTATCCTTCAAGGGGAGAGGATCCAGAGAGCGTTGCGAGATTTTTCTTCTTTACAGTAGCTATAGACCACCGTACTCGAATTAGGGGATTTAAATATGAGGCTGTGGTCAACGGCAGGAAAGCCTTTGGAGCAAGCCTACTTTACCTACTCTCAATGAGGAAATTTCGAGAGGACCCAGACCTCTTCAGCCCGGAGAGGATGTCGAAAATAAGCGTAAAGGAGCTAAAGGAATGGCTTGAGATAGGGGAGGCGAGGATCTGGGATCCTGAAATCAGGGCCTTCCTGTTAAGGGATGCAGGCTACAAGTTGCTGAAACTCTATGAAGGCTGTGTTTTGAATGTCATTAAGGCGAGCGAGTACAAGCTATATAATCCTCCCAAAGGAGGTTTTGTTGAGAGACTTAAGGTCTTCAGAGCTTATGAGGATCCCGTAGAAAAGAAGCCTTTTCTTCTAGTAAAGTTCCTCGAGAGGAGGGGAATATTTGAGCCTAGGGATTGTGAGAACCTCCAAGTTCCAGTGGACAATCACTTAGTTAGAATAGCGGTTAGAACGGGTGTAGTTAAACTACATCCGGAAGAGGAAGAGCTTTTCAAGTGGAAGAGGGAGGCTACAATGGAGGAGGATGTAATCGTAAGACTGACCATCAGGAGGGCTTATAAATGCATTTCAGACGCTTTAAATGCGAAGCCGACGTTGCTCGACGACTTTCTCTGGAATCATGGACGAACAGTATGTACGCCAGAGAACCCTAAATGCGGCAAGTGTATTCTTAGAAACGCTTGTAAGAGCTTTTTGAGTAAGCGTTATCTATTGGAGCACAAGTTCCTTAACACGTGGTACTACTAGTGAACTGTGAACTGGTCACTCGACTACTGACGCAATAATCATGTTATGTAGTCTAGGCCTATCCTTCAAAATAGCCTTATTCTCCCTACCATAGTGAACGCAATTTGTCAGGAATATCACAAAAAGTTCCAGCGGGGGATCAATCCACATGGAAACTCCCGTAAAACCTGTATGTCCGTAAGCTTTCTCGGATATGAGATCTCCGCCTGAACAATAGTGACCAGGAATGCGCATAGTCCATCCTAAAGCCCTCCTCTCTTCTCCATCGAAGACCTTTTCCTGAGTAATAGTCCTAACACTTATCGGACTCAGTATTCTGGTGCCTTCAAGCACACCCTCATTAAGCATCATTTGAGCGAAACGCGCCAAATCATACGCTGTTGTGAAAAGTCCTGCATGTCCCGAAACTCCACCCATAGCATAGGCATTTTCGTCGTGCACCTCTCCCCAAATAACTCTTTTGCGGAACTTGCAGTATTCAGTTGCGGCAATACGCTCCCTTAGCTCTGGCGGAGGGTTATACATTGTGTGGCGCATGCCTAGAGGCTTAAAAATCATGTCGCTAGCTACTTTATCGAGCTTTTCTTCAAGGACCCTTTCAATTAAGTATCCGAGGAGGATGTACCCTAAATCGCTGTAGACTATTCTTTTTCCTGGAGGATATTGGAGCTTTACTGATTTAAGGACGTAATCGTAGACCTCCTCAGGAGACTTACAAGTGAGGTAGAGGGGAGCCCATGAGGGAAGCCCGGAAGTATGGGTCAGTAGGTGGAATATCCTCACATCTTCCCTTCCATGGCCTCTAAACTCAGGCAAGTATTCCGCTAATGGATCAGAGAGAGAAATGCATCCTCTTTCCACAAGCTGCATTATGAGCGTTGTCGTTACAACAACTTTCGTTAGTGAGGCGACATCAAAAATGGCGTCCCTGCGCATCTCTATCTCTAAAGGGTTCGTAACGCTGTGACCGAATGCCTTATAGTACACTATTCCTCCTCTTCGGGCGATGAGTAATGTAGCTCCAGGAAAGTGTTTCTCGCATATGGCTTTAAGGAGAAAGGCGTCTAACCTCCTCAACTTTTCCTCATCAAAACCCACTTCATGGGGTTCTCTAAAGCGCAGAACGTATTCCATTTAGTCACCTCGTTTAGGAAACGCTATTAAAATATTATATAGTAACATTTCATTTAAGGAAGTCTATGAGGAGGCAGGTGGTGAAGACTACAGGACGAGCTGTAAGCCTCATGCTAATAGCCCTAGTTGTAATTTCGTTGCTTAAAATACCTCCAGGGGAACCTATTCACCTGAGGGTCGGCATATCTTCGTTAACTATGAGAAGTATCGGGATAATAATATGCGACCAAGTATGGGATGCTGGGAGGTACAACATCAGGAAGAATGCTACATTTAGGCCTGGAGAGACGGTTTACATATATAATGAGGTGGAAGTGAGGTCCCCTAGAGCTAGATCTTTTAAGTTTATCCTTGAGTGGACTTTAGAGATCTATGATCCTGTAGGAGCCTTAGTAGCGCGTAGCGTCCAAAGACTTAGTCCCAAGGTAGCTTACGGCTCAGCTGCGTACGCCGTATGGTTTAAGAAGCCTGTTAGTAGGGTGGATCTCGAAGGTCTATATAGGGTTGTCCTAAGGATAAGGGAACTTGTAAGTGGGGAGTCCTTAAAGGAGGAAGGAACTTTCTTCATAATCGATGCAGCACCGGTAATGCTGAGGATATCGTTAAACCAAACGTTGATCTTTGAGAACGAGGGCCCAAGCGCAGCAATACTTAGGAAATTATACGTTCCGCTAATAAAATCCGTACGACCTTATCAAGAAGTGCTTCAAGAGCCCATATTTAGTAGGTATCCTGAGACCCTAGAGAACGATCAATGGGGAAATAGATACGCGTTCTACAAGGACATAAGGATTCCAAAAGGAGGAGAGTTCAGGCTTAAGATAATCTATTTCCTCAGAATTCATTTTAAGTTCTTCCCAGATCCTAATATTTCGCTCAGCGAGTTTAAAGCCAGGGTTGCAGGACTTAAACACTGCCTAGAGCCCACTAAATACATTGAATCCGATGCCCCTGAAATTCGGAAGGTTGCCGATCAAATCTCTGCAGGCTACGATAACCCATATCAAATCTCAAGGGCTATAGCGAACTACACATATAACTACATAAAGTACGATAAACACGTTGACGAGAAGCTGGGCGCCCTATGGACGCTGATAAACAGGAGGGGTAAATGCATACACTTCTCAAGACTTTTCGTAGCCCTGGGAAGGGCTATAGGAATTCCATCACGCGTAGTGCTTGGGCTCAGGCTGGAACCCATAGTGGGAACTGTCGTTAAGACGGGTGAAGGTGCTGCTCATGCATGGGCTGAGATCTACATGCCGGATCAAGGTTGGATACCCGTAGAACCTCAGAGTGGAATATTTAAGTTCGGCAGAGCTCCTCCTGAACCAGTTTACATATGCTTACTACAATGTCCCTCAGAAGCAGTGATTATAGACGGCAAGGAGTTCGAAGCAGCCTGCTACTTCTACGCCTATGTTGGTCGGATTCGATCATACTTCGAGTTGAGCTATAAAATTGAGAAAGAGCTTCCCGAGAGATTTCCCTCAAAAATCGAAGTGCAGCTAGCGAAGAAGTGTTACATCGGAGAGAGAGTTAAGGTGTCAGGAATCCTTCATCCTCCGCTTAGCAACAAGGCGATCACGTTCTACTTTTACTCGCCAAGCGGAAGGCTAAGGGTGTTCAGAAGCATAACGCGTAACGGGGCTTTCACGCTTACCGTCATGTTCAACGAGACCGGCACTTGGAGAGTTCAGGTTGTGTGGATAGGGGATAGTATGCACTCTCCTGCTTTAACTCCTCCGTTAGAGATAGAGGTAATCAAGAGAAAGTCGCGAATTGCGGTTTCGTACCCCTCAACAGCAGAGTTTGGAGATGCGCTAGTAATAAGGGGGCAGCTTGACCCTCCTCTCGAAGGTGAGGAAATAGAGATAGTCCTTCAAAACCCTCTTGGAAGAGAGTTCATATATAGCATAAAAACGGGTCCTGGTGGAACTTTTGAGGCGAACTTAGGTCCTCTGTTACTACCAGGCGCATGGAAACTGAGCATATCTTGGGCTGGAAATTACATGTATGAGCCCTCTGGTCTAGCTTTAACCATTATTGTAGGTGTTGAGAGAATAATCTTAATTGCTATACTTTTAACAATAGCGATTGTTTCATTGTTTTTCTACATTAGGAGAAAGAGGAAGAAAGGATAAAACATACATATTTCCACTTTAAAATATTTACCGGAGCGGATGTAGAGAAGTGATCAGCGTCTCTCTCAGAACAAGTAGATCTATTTCAAGCTTGGCACTAAGCCTTCTCTTAGCCCTGTCTCTAATAAACGTCCTACTCGCTTCGACGTACGTTTCAGTTATAGTGTTGGCCGACAGTACTGGATCCTTCACGCGAAGCTTAAGTTCTCCCTCTATAGGCACGTTAGGTATTGCATGGGACCACGTAGCTCTCTCCGTAACAATAGTGCGCGAAGCCTGGGTTGGCGATGAATACATAACGGCTGTTAAACAGGCTTTTAAGGTCTGGGATGAGGCTCTAGAGGCGTTTGCAAACGCATATGGTTACAGCTATTTAAAGAAGTTCAGCTTCAGTGTAACGGTCTCTACGACAGCTGGAGCAAGCGATATAGTAGTTTCCTTCACGACAGCCGTTGCGCAGGCTGGGAGCAAAATAGGTTCCACGAGAATACTTTACAGTGGCAGTAAAATAATATCCGTGAACATTACGTTGTACATACACACCGCTAGCGGAGACCTAACTCCCTTAGATGTTTTTAACGTAGCAATGCATGAAATAGGCCACGCCTTGGGATTAGACCATGCAAGTAGCAGCACTACTGGCGAGGGTCTGCCGGAGCTCATGTATCCGGTATATTCCTTCCCCTCAAAGAAGATCTTCCCTTCAACTCTTGATGCTTATGCCTTGGCTAAGGTCTACGAGTGGTTAGCAAGTGGTATCTTTAGCGTTCCCCCGGCTTCGCTCATAAGCCTTCCATCGTCTATACCGTATAGGATGTTGCTATATTACAGGATAAGCGTTTTCTCACCCTATGGTATGGTCCTGGGAGGAGGATGGTATCCTAAGGGTAGTGTTGCTGAAATAAGGGTGATGAATACCACCGTGTACTTAGATAATCTGACACGCGCGGTCTTTAGGGGGTGGGAGGGCTCCATAAGGGCCACGAGCCCTGTAATACAGGTGACTGTAGCGGGTGATATGACAATATATGCTGTATGGGAGGTTCAGCACTACGTTAGAATAGAATCACATTACGCAGAAACTAGCGTAATTTCCGGTTGGTATAGGGAGGGAGAGTACCTCAAGATAAAGATCAGCGAAACTCTGATAGTATGCAATAACGGGACTAGGAGGGTATTTAGAGGATGGAGTGGAAGCGTGAACTCTACAAGTCCTGAAGTAACTGTGTGCGTGGACAGGCCGCTGACGATAGCAGCCCTGTGGGAAACTCAGTATTACGTCTCCATTAAAACGAATTACTCAGCAGTTAACTTCACTGAGGGATGGATTCCCGAGAATTCTACGCTTATCGTCAGCCTTAAGGATGTAGAGATATTGCTCGGAAATAACACGAGGCTTGCGTTTAAGGGCTGGAACGGCACTATTCTGGAGAACCCATTATGCATTATCGTAAAGAGACCCGTAACTCTTGTAGCCGTATGGAGCGTACAACACTACGTAAAGGTGGTAGATCCGTTTAACAATACTAACATCAAGGAGGGATGGTATGACGAAGGTAGGACGCTTGAGTTTAAGGTTTCCAGTACGGTGGTATACCATGGAAACGATTCCAGAAGCGTTTTTATAGGATGGCTCGTAGATGGAGAAGTATACTCTAAGCCTGCTGTCTCGATAAGAGTTGAAAAGCCGTTGACGGTAGAGTGTTTATGGACGCTTGAATACCTTGTCAAGCTAAAACTCATAGACATGGAAGGAGGCATGTTGAGCGGCAATATTGTCTTAAGACATGATAGTGGCGACACGCTCTTCCTCACAGTCGCTAGAGAAGGTCTTGTTCTATGGATGAGAAAGGGTCTATGGAGAATTGTAAGGGCGGAGTACGAGGTTCAGGATTTCAGATCTGGAAGAGTTCTGGGGAGGCTTGAAGCTCTCCCCGATAAAAGCACCTTGAACGTAAAGGCTCCAGGCTCCCTTAACATAGTCTTAAAGTGTGGAAAGTAACTCTCAGAGTAGCCGACCTCCTTGGAGTTCCCGTGCCAGGAGTAGTTCTAAGAATACGGTCGCTAAACGCTTCCTATATCTCCTCTTACGAAGGTTATCTTGCTACACTGGAGCTTCCTGAGGGCGAAATATGTGTAGAGTTGTCTTTCCTTAACATCTTTATTGGAGTCTTTGAGATGGAAGTGAAGGGTTCTGAAGTTCATACTTTGAGGGTTCTCATTAGCCCCTACACTGTAATTATTGGCCTCGTTCTTGCACTTCTCATTGCTAAGAGAGCGGCTATCATGGGGCTTAGGAGCCGAATAGGAAGTCGTGGAAGCGAGAACTAGCTTAAATATTAGTTTCTAACTAGTAAGGAAGTGAGGTTTATGGATGAGTTTAAACCTGGAATATCGCTTGAGAAGACTTTCACAGTGAAGGAGGAACATACTGCTAGATTCCTCGGTAGCGGCGATGTTGGGGTTTTATTAACTCCTTCTATGATAGCCTTCATGGAGACCACTGCACGCCTCGCAGTAGATCCTTTTTCCAGGGGGATACACTACCGTGGGAATCCCGTTGATGCAAAACATCTTGCACCTGCACCCAAGGGCGCTGAAATAAGAGTCACTGCAGAGTTAATGAGAGTTGAACGTAGGAAACTCGTATTTGAAGTGAAGGCCTACTGGCTTAACAAGCTAATTGGAAAGGGAGTCCATGAAAGGTTTATAGTCAGTAGGGAGAAATTCCTCGAGAAGGTGAAGAGTCTAAAGACTTCTAAGAAATCCAGTTAGCTTTAGTTAGTATAATATTAAAATATCCAGTAGACTGAACAGATTTGGGATCCTAAATGAGCAGTAGTCAGGTGAAGTTCGGTATTGTGGGCGGAGCAGGTCGTAGGGGTTTAGTTCACTTAAAGGTTCTTAAGACGTTTAAAGATGCCCACGTGAAGGCCATATGCGATATAGATGAAGCTAGGCTTAGGAAAGTCGCTGAAGCCTACAAAGTGAATGCGTATACGGACCTTGATGAGATGCTTAACAAGGAGGATTTGGATGCAGTTGTCATATCTACTCCTACACCTGTACACATATCCCAGACTCTTAAGTGCTTGGAAGGGGGTCTTGACGTGCTTCTCGAGAAGCCCATTTCTCTCTCATTGGCGGAAGCTAAAAAGCTTTATGACGCGGTTAAGAGGAGCAATTGCTTCGTCGTTGTAGGCTTTCAGTCGAGGTACTCTAACATCGTTAGGGAAATTGAAAACATACTCGATAGGGATACCCTCTCAATGCTTCACGGCTTCTGGTACTGGACTATACCCATAGTAGGATGGATCAGGCGCAGGTCCATGGGCGGCGGTCAAATAGTAGATCAGGCGATTCACCTAATAGATCTCTACAGGCTCTTTGCAGGCGAGGTGGAAAAGGTCTACGCAGTCTATACTGAGAGAGGCAGGGATACTGAGGAGGATAGAGCCACTGGTTTCGACAACTGGGCGAGTTATGTAGTGGCCTTTAGGTTCAAGAACGGCGTGGTGGGTGGGCTTTGCACGACTTACGCTCTCTACCCTAATATCTTCCCCATCCCAGAAGGGGTTAAACTTGAGGACAGGGCTACTGCTGAGTCTGCAGTCATGATAGATATAATCTGTAGGGAGATGCTTATTCGCTACGTGCATGGAAAGGAGGTTAGGGTCTATCAGAGAGGTAAGGAGACTAGAGTTATCAGACTGGAGGGCGATTCTACGGTAAACATGCTTAGAGCCTTCGTGGAAGCCGTTCAGACGAGGGATAAAACTCTCATACGCACACCCTACGAGGATTCCTTCAGAACTATGGCCGTAGCACTGGCAGCGAACTTCTCTGCTGAGAGGGGTGCTGTGGTGGACTTAGATGCTTTCATTAGTTCAGAAGGGTGATTTTTCTCCTACTCTTCATAAACAGCGGGTTAAAGATATCTGTATACGATAGAGTAGGGTGGTTATTCTGTCCTTGAGGCGTTACTCAAGAGAAATAGAGGAATCACTTGATAGAAGACAGAGAGAATTCTTAAGTAGTGAGAAGGGTCTCAGAAAGCCCATAACGGAGGACATCTTTGAGAAGAGAATTCTCATTAGTCCTGAGGACTTACGGGTAGTAAACTATCGGAGATCAAGGCCATCAGCTGCTTTTAATCCGGCTGCACTGCTCAGAGATAACATCTTATACATATACCCCCGACTAATATTTGACTACTATAAGTACACTTCCAGTATAGCCCTCTTCAGAGTTAACGTTGAGGAGTTATTAAACGAGGTTTTTGAAAAGCCCTTGGAAACGCGTATTATTCTATGGCCTAGAGAGCTTTGGGAGTTTCTTGGAACGGAGGATCCTAGAGCTACGCCAGTTGATGGGCGAATCTATATGCTCTACACGGGCAAGGGATATCACCTAGAAGAAGGTGATGAGCTGAAGTACCGTGATGTACTCGGATTTGTGGAGCTATCACCACTAAATGAAGTTCTCAGGAAGGGATTCTTTAAAATAGTACAGGAAGGAGATGTTTATCTATCGGATTCTCAAAAGGATAGCGCTTTCCTAAAGATCGATTCCAGTAAGGCTACAATGCTTACAAGGTTAATGGTAAGGAATATTAAGATATGCTGGAGGGCTTGTGCATCTATTCGCGATCTCGAAATATATGGCGACACTCTGGAACCCGTACTCGGCCTTGAGGACTGGGAGTTTAAAACCGGTTGGTCGACTAACGCGATAGAACTCTCCAGTAACGAATATCTCGTAGGATGGCACGCGGTGGTTAAGAGTGACTTATCTTACAGGAATGGCTTTGCAATAGTTAACGATCAAGGCGAGCTACTGGCGGTGAGCAACTATCTCTTAGCGCCTAAGGGGCTTGAAGAGGAGTATGGTGATAGAGCCCTAGTAATATTTGGTGATGGCTTAGTGAAGTATGGGGAACTGCTCATATGGATCGGTGGAATAAGTGACTATGCCATTGGAGTATTTGTTACGGAGCTTGATAGAGTTTTAGAGAAACTCAAGTGGGTCTCAAGGTGATCGTACAGCTTCCATCGTTTGATACCTTTGCAATAGCACGAAACGGTTATAAGTGAACTTCCTCTCTAACACTGCGATGAAAGTAGAACCCGTAACTAGAGGCCCGAGACATCACTTCTTCGGCTACTATGATAAGTGTCCTTGGGATTCTACAGGGCGTTACATGCTTGCACTGGAAGTAGGCTTCATGGACAGGCCGCCCAGCCCCTCAGATAGAGTCACCATAGGGATAATTGATCTCGTTGAGGACAATCGTTGGATCCCTATAGCTGAGACAAGGGCGTGGAACTGGCAGCAAGGTTGTATGCTCCAGTGGCTTCCAAGTGCTCCTCATAGGAGGATAATTTACAACGACAGAAGAGACAGGAAGTTCATTTCAATTGTTATGGATGTGTGGTCGCGAGAGAAATATGAGCTTCCACTACCAGTTTACGCTCTAAGCCCAGATGGTAGGTATGCGCTCACCCTAAATTTTTCTCGACTGCAGTGGGCTAGGCCAGGGTACGGATATCCTGGAGTGCCCGACCCCTGGAGAGCTGATCCACACCCCAAGCACGACGGGATATACCTAATGGATCTGGAGTCGGGGAACTACGAGCTGATAATATCGCTGAACGAGATAGTAAAGTTCAAACCAAAGCTAAGCATGAAGAAGACGGTGCATTGGTTCAATCACCTCCTGTTTAATAAGTCTGGCAATAGGTTTGTGTTCCTACACCGCTGGAGGCGTGGGAAACAGGAATGGTATACGCGAATGCTCACTGCTGATCGAGACGGCACAGATCTATATTGTGTAGCCGATGACGATATGGTCTCTCACTTCGACTGGAGGGACTCTAAGCACATCTTAGCATGGGCGCACCAATATGATGTAGGCGATAGATTCTTCCTCTTTAGAGATCTCTCGAGGGAGCGGGAGATAGTTGGTGAAGGGGTTTTAACTCGGAATGGACACTGTTCATACTCTCCCGATGGGCGCTGGATACTTACTGACACTTACCCTGATAGCGAAAACATGAGAAGTCTGTTCCTATACGATACCAAGAAGGAGAAGCTGATAACTCTAGGTAAGTTCTTCTCACCGCCAGAGCTGAGAGGGGAAATTAGGTGCGACTTGCATCCAAGGTGGAGTAGGGATGGTAAAAAGGTGTGCATAGATTCCGCTCACGAAGGCAGCAGGCAGGTTTACGTTGTTGATGTATCTAAAATAGTTACAACAGGGATATGAACGTACTGCGCTAGCTTTTTAACTATCCCTAATTATATTACCTATAGTATTGTTCATAGATAGGTAAGTTCTTAGATAGTTATTAGTGATGATGAGTACCTCGGTCTGCGATTGATGAGCGAGTGGTCCTTCCCTGATAGTATCTTCCTTCCCTCTCTAGAAGAACAAGGTTTAAATTTTCCACGTTCCTGTAGAGATAGATGAAAGTAGGAACAGATGATGTAAAAATTTTTCCTGCTAAGCTATCCTATAATTCCGAAATGTGCTTGAAGATGAGGAGGCCGCCCATAGCTGATGGTCTCAAAATCCTAGTCCTACTAAACGCCAGACCCTTGGGTGCCAAGTTTGTTTAAACTGGTTCTGGGCACCCTTATAAGAGGAGTCCCTAAACCCTGGGATTACATTCCGATAAGAGCTGTAATGGTTAACGGCTACGATCTCTACCAGAGTGGGCTCTTTGAGAGAGCTAAAAACGAAGGGATCAGGAGCATTCTAGGAGTATCGGAGGACGTTGAGATATGGTTTGACAGTGGCGGTTACCAGTTTCTTTCGAGGGGGATAAGTATAAACGTTCAAGAAATCGCCAAAATATACTCCTGCATAAACGCTGACTATTATATAAGCCTGGATGTCCCACCGCCTCCTAAGTGCAGCTTGGAGGAGAAGTGTAGGAGAATAGCTAAGTGCATAGAGAACTTCATGAAGCTTAAAAGTCTCCTGCCCTCACTTAAAGACAGAATAATTCCTGTATACCACTTTTCTTACGGTCAACTTCTCCGGAATCAAGTCGAGGCTTATGAGGATATTCCTCTCATCTCTGTAGGAGGACTAATACCCTTCATTATGCAACGTGCAGGCAAGTACAGTAGGCTTAAGGCTGTAGTTTTCCTGGCCCTCATTAGAAAGCTTGAAAGCGGTAAGGTCATCCATGCGCTAGGATTGGCATCGCATATAATGATCCCCCTCTTAAAGAGGCTTTCGATAAATAGCTCTGATACCCAAACGTGGAGGCACAAGGCTGCCTACGGGAAGATCATCATACCTGGAATGGGTGAGCGACATATATCCTCAAGGAAGATAAACTTCGGAAGGCTATACGTTCAAGACGAGGAGTATAAGTTGCTTGTACACTACATTAATGTCTCTGGCCTGAATTTAAAAATAAACGATCTAAGGAACAGTTTCATTGCAAGGGCGCTCTTCAACGCCTGGAGCCTCTACTACTTCTCAACTAATAACGTTGATTCGAAGATAGGGTACTCAAGTGTATTTAAGAAGATCCATGGGCTTGTCCACAAGCTTATGAAAATGAGTGTCGCGGAACTAGAGGAGTTACTGAAAGCCATGGAGTCAAATAAGTTAGCCTCTAACTTCAATCTGCTAGAGTCCGGTTGAGGGGTTATACATGAGGGCCTTAAATAGGAATTCTATGGATCTTAGAAGCTTCTTAGCTGAGGTATACGATTCTCATGAAACGCTTAACGAGGCTAAGAGGGCTTTCAGGCGGCTTTATGCACGGAAAGAGCTAGAAGGTGTTTTACGCAGGCTTCTCGCTGAGGGCAGAATTCCGATCTGCTTCCTAGACTCAGAGATCGTTGAACTCATGCACAAAGCATTGGTGGTAGATCCCTGGGAATACAGCAAGGGGTCTTTAGAGCTAACTCCAATAGGCTACATCGCTTTAAAAATGCTAGATGGCTTATTGTCGATTAGTCTAGAGGACATCTACTCCCCGCCGGGGACTATAGTCATCAAGGGAGCGAGACTTTTTCAGAATCGAATCGTAAGGGTCTATCAAAGGTACCTCATGGAATGCTGGAGTCCTAGCGAATACTCTCGAGTCGCTCTCTTCACTCCCTGCAGTAAGGTGAAGCCCGTACCGCGAAGTTTCATTAACCTGAAGATAGACGCTATGCTTGCTAAAGAGGGCTTTAATGTGGATAGGTACATAGTTTCTGAACCCCTTATCCTCATACCCTACAAGTACGCGTACATGTTTCCTGCAGCTCACTACGATTATCCTCCACCCTTGCTTGAGCCCGATGAAAGGGAGATTTTCGTAAACATGCTTGCAGAAATACTTAGAGTAAGAGTCTCCAGAGCCTATGAGAATATAGTCTACTTTCTGACGAAGCATCATAGAAAGATTTTCGAGGATGCATTGGAAAAGGCAGGAGTGGAAGGAGTGTACGTTCCGTTTAATGTATACTGGTTGCCGAAATTAAGGGACGTTTTAAGAAGTCTTACGTAGATTATTCTCGTTTACGGGAATAGTGGAAAAGTACGCGCTAGATACAGATATTCTCATAGAGGTAGCTAGGAACCGCGTTTTTGTATCGGCTCCTAGCTTTAAGTGGGTTGGATGGCCCACCCAAGGCTACCTCTATGCCTTGTTGCCCCACCTTCATTTGGTGGGGAACCCCCTCATCAAGTGTCTTCTTTATATCTAAATCCTCAATGGCA
>QMSC01000009.1 GCA_003649515.1 Thermoprotei archaeon
CACCCTACAGGTCATAAATAGGCTAGTGGCTGAGAAGAACATTATAGCTTTCTCGGGGGAGGATGCGGCTTTTGTTAAAGCCGATAGAGCTAACGCCGAAAAAGTCGTGGAATTGCTGAAGGGAGGTAAAGATCTTCGAGAGATCAAGAACTTCTTTGAAAAAAGCGTGGATCTGGCGGGAAGCGTAACTCTAATCGAGTGGCCCTGGGAAATAGTGAAGGTAAACTCCGAACAGTTAATCGAGGACTATGATAAGCTCTTTAAAGGAGGAGCTTGGGAAGCTGATTATGTAGCACCTAATGTCACAGTTTTAGGTGGTAAGGAGAGGGTATACGTTTCGAAGGGCGTTGAAATAGAGCCCTTTGTATGCCTTGATGCTCGTAGAGGTCCAATTTATATAGGTGAAAACACGCGAATTCAAGCTGGCGCGAGAATCGAGGGACCGGCTTACATTGGAAAGGACACGATAATAATCGGCGGTGCGCAAATACGTGAAGGAAGCAATATAGGGGACGTTTGCAGAGTAGGCGGTGAATTAGAGGAGAGCGTCATACACGGATATTCGAACAAGTATCACTTCGGCTTCATAGGTCATGCTTACATAGGCGAGTGGATTAACCTAGGAGCTGGCACAACTAATAGCGACTTGAAGGACACTTACGGTAACGTGCGCGTTAATATTCGGGGACGGATGATAGATACTGGGACCAAAAAGGTTGGGTCATTCATTGGAGATATGGTTAAGACTTCTATAGGAGTGTGTATCTATACGGGCAAGCTAATAGGAGTTGCAGCACATCTTCACGGAATAGTATGGGACAACGTGCCGTCCTTTACAATATATGCTAAGAGCCTTAGCGCAGGAGTCGTTGAGCTGTATTTGGACTCAGCGCTAGAGATTCAAAGGCGTATGATGGGACGTAGGGGCAAGACTTTGTCACAAGCTGAGGAAGAGTTAATTAGAAAGGTTTTCGAGATGACGGCGAAAGAACGAGAAGAGTTTGGGGTGAGAAAGGGCAAGTTTATACTTAAATGAGGTGGTGGTATGGAAGAGCATTTTATGATCCGTGAAACTCGGGAGGGTTCTGAGGCTATACGAAGAACGATAGTTGAAAATAAGGAGGTCGTAAGAACACTAGTTAGAGAATTAAAGGGGAGAGGCGTAGATAGAGGCTTCATTATCGGTAGTGGAACAAGTTTCCATGCGAGCCTAGTGTTAGGCTTTCTCTTGAGCAAGTATACAGGTCTGCACTTTGTGGCAGTTCCTGCTTCAGAGTTCGAGGACTGGACTCCCTTGGTCACATCAGATTACGCTATTATCGCGTTTTCTCAGTCGGGTGAAAGTAGCGATATAATAAAGGCTGTCAAGGCAGCTAAGACTAAGGGAGTGTTCGTAATAGGGATAACAAACACTCCCGGAAGTACTCTCACTAAAATATCGGACTTCTCCCTCATAACGAGGGCAGGTGAGGAGAAGGCTGTAGTGGCAACTAAAACCTACGATGCGCAACTCGCCATAGCAAGCTTGCTAGCTTATAACGTGTCAGATACTCCCCTAGCTGAAGTTAATAGAGGGAAGCTAGAGCAAGCACATGTATTGGTGAAAGAGGTTCTAGAAATAGAGTCTACAATAAAGGATATTGCAACTCGATATAAGGAAGCTGAACACGCATTCATTCTAGGCAGGGGCGTCAATTATCCGAATGCGCTCGAGATGGCGCTAAAGCTGAAGGAGGCTGCCATGATCCACGCAGAGGGATTTGCTGTGAGGGAGTTCTTACATGGACCTGTGCAATTAGTGGATGAAACAACGCCAGTGATCATATTCTTGCCAACGAAGAAGTCCCTCAAGGAGTCCGAGAAAACTATTGACAAGTTAAAATCATATAACGCTAAAATTATAGCTATAGCAGGAAAGGGAGTTGACGTCAGCGATTTTGCATCAGACGTAATAACAATACCTGACATAGACGAGGACTTATCGATATTTCCGGTGATCAAGGCCGCACAACTATTTGCTTATCACTTATCCATAGCCAGAGGTCTAAATCCTGACAAGCCTACTAAGTTAGCAAAAGTAGTGAAGTATGAAGAGGGAGGCTCAGGCTAGTAAAATCTCGAATATTTTTACTCTCTTCCTATTAACTTTAAATACTATTCTCAGCTTTTTTGAGCTGGCTTCTCCCTCCCAGTAGGGGCTATCTATCAGGTCAACGGTAACCCACTCATTATTCATGAAGGCTTGGATTTCACCCAACACCATTTGTAACTCGGTATCCTGGAATATCGTCATTGCCTTGATCTCTCTCTCCGCGTCTATTTCTAAATAGTCCCCGGCCCTAACATTTACGAGCTCAACAAACGTTGTTAAATCTCCATCAAAGAGGTTTTCGAGGCATCCTCGAGCTATGGAAGCGGTAGTCTCTACTCTAGGGGCCTTCCAAGCACATGCCTTGAAGATTCTCACGTACGGCTTGCATTCGTAGTCCTTAAGGGACTTTACCCTGACATACCTTGCCTTTATATCTTGAAGCGACAGTTCAAGCGTACTAGAGCAGAACTCTCCGATTTTCCTCCAATTCCTCCCATTAGTGCTCACGGAGATCTCATAGAGAGGTATGAAGTCATGTGTGACGTTCTGCTCACCCTGCACGAATAGAATCTTGTAAATTTCTTCTTCACGCCTCAAATCCAATTCTATGTAATCGTCCTTACGGAGGTTATAGAACCACTTGAACCCTGTGTCGCAAAGACCATCAATAGCGTTGAAGGGGGTTCTCCCATCGATCCATCGCCTAACGTTAGTATATACTAAAGGCTTCTTGAAGGGCCAGCCTCTTCCTGTACAGGCTTTCTCTGAGAGGAGGTATAGGGCTTCCTTTAAAGGTTGAACGCTTGGGAAAGTTCTCCCTTCTGTTTGAACGAACTGGGGTATTTCTCCAATTCTCTTAGAAAGGCTCTCAGACAGGTTTATTAGATCCCATGCACTCTTAAGGAGCTTCCAGGCGACGTCCTTTTCCTTGCAAGTTAGTGCGTCTAGGAGGATCAAGCCCGCTTGAGCGTAGTTCCTTAGCTTTGAAGTGTAGGGCTTAATTTCTAGAAGCAATTTAGAGTTTGAAAGGTTCGTCTGCAAAAACGCTGCAACTTCAAGCATGCTTTTGAAAAGTCTCTTTAATGTCGTAATGTCGTTCTCCCTTACAGCCCTTAATAGCTCTTCCACAATTTCAGAGTATTCGGGCCACAGTGTGGATAATCCGAGCAATCTAGCGAGTGTCTTAATGTATGGAGCACATCTAGGACCTACAACTATGTTTAAGGAGTTATCCCAGCCTCTTTTCGGGTCATAGTCTTCGGTGTTCCAGGTATAGTCGGCAATTGTAGCTATGGCTACTTTTGAAGCCTCTGCTTCGTTCATAGGATTGGAGAACAGAGCCTCAACGTACTCCTCTAGTCCTTTCTCTCTGCCCTTTATGGGCCCTAAGTTAAGCCAATCGCGAGCGTAGTCGTTAACAGGATAGTTGTCCCATATCCATAGTTTTCGTTTTAGTGTCTCAGAGATCTTTCCAGCGGCTTCTCTGCTTATTGTGCGGGAGCATACCTGAGGGCCAGTCCACATGATGCCTATGTTTCTATTCAGCTTTTCGCCGAGTTCTATGAGGTAAGAAGTAGGCTCAGTTCCTCTGTACTCCGTGGGGCACATGAAGAGCTGAATCTCGGGATCTATTTCTTTCAACTTTTCGTATAGCCTGTTTAGGAAGTATGCTTGAGCTTCTGCAAGCGTTTTGAACTTGGCTTTATCATCTTCATGGATCAATCTATTTGGTATGTCGTCGAGAAACACTGCGAACCAGTTCACGCCGATCATCTTAATTTCCATTATTTTTCGAATTAGAGTTTCCAGATCTTCTTCATTACTGTACTTCACGGAAAGTCCAGGGCTAATGGCGAATATGAATTCGACGAAGTTCTCCTTCGAGACTTGTACGAGTTCCTTAAACTTTCCCATGTACTCGAGGGGATACTTCTCCCTCCACTTCTCCCTATGATAAGGATCGTCCTTGGGAGCGTAAATGTAGGCGTTCATCTTAACTGTAGCTAGGAATTTTATGATGCTCTTCCTATCCTCCCAGCTCCACGGCTCGTAATAGAACCCCTCAACTACTCCCCTTACGGGGATCGATGGATAGTCTAGAATCAGCACTTCTGGCGCCTTTAGGGCCTTATGAAGCTGAGTGCAGAGCTGTTTTAAGGTCTGTAAACCATAGAAGCACGCCTGCTCAGTGAAACCCGCTATCTCCATGCTAGGGGGGTCTGCTAGGACGAGTAGGACATATCCTTGAGACCCTAAGACATTTGGGTCAAGCTCCAGCGACATCCTTTCAGCAAAACGCCTAATATTGCTGAAATCCCTAGATACCTTTAATGTAGCTTCTCCTTCTTCTACTATTGGAACTCCTCTCTCCCTAATCCAGTCCTCAATGTGTCTCTTGACTCCTTTAAGATCCTCCTCTATTTCTAGCCTTATAGAATGGAACTTGAGATGTTTTTCGCCTAACCACAGGACTTTGCGGGGCTTAGGTAAAATTCTTTCGAGAGCTTGCATGGGCCCTCAAAATATGAAAGTACTATCGGATATATAAGGAAACGTGATCTACTGAGCGGTTAATGCACTTTAACAACTTCTTCTATTCTAAGTCGAGGGGAAAATTTATTTAGACAAAGGTAATTGTGTAGTGCTTGGTGGCCGTTATTGCTAGTCGAGGCATAGTTCCTAAGGCCGATAAAAGCAAGGTTGAGTTCTTGAAGAATATTGAAGAGAAGTGGCAGAAAAAGTGGTCCGAGGCGAAGATCTTCGAAGCTGATCCAAACGATAAGCCGAAATTCTTCCTAACATTTCCCTATCCCTACATTAATGCCTACCCCCACTTGGGCTCAGCGTATACTGTATTAAGGGTCGATATAGTTGCCAGATTCAAGCGCATGAAGGGGTTTAACGTGCTTTTCCCCCAAGGATGGCATGCTACAGGAGGTCCAATAGTAGCTGCTGCTTTGAGGGTAAGGGAGGGTGATCCTAAACAAATAAATGTTCTTAAAATGATGGGCATTTCGGAGGAGGACATACCCAAATTTAAGGACCCAGAGTACTGGGTGAGATTCTTTAAGGTTGCTTGGAAGAACGACTTTAAGAGATATGGGCTCTCGATCGATTGGAGGAGAGAGTTCTATACAACCTACTTGAATCCCCCCTATAGCAAGTTTGTTCAATGGCAGTACACTAAGCTTAGAGAGAAAGGTCTGATCGTGAAGGGCGAACATCCCGTTGTTTGGTGTCCCAAGGAGAGGAAGGTTGTTGGAGATCACGATCGTCCAGATCAATATGTCGGTATAGGCCCTGAAGAAGTTATCATAATCAAGTTTAAGAGCGATGACGGCCTCGTATTTCCCTGCTTAACCTACCGACCTGAAACGGTTTATGGAGCCGTTAATGTATGGGTAAATCCTGAAGCAGAGTACTTCGTAGCCGAAGTTGATGGAGAGAGATGGGTGTTAGGGGAATACGGCTTAAATGAGCTGAGGGATCAGGGTCGCAGGGTTGAGATAAAGGGACGGATAGTTGGAAAAGAGGTCTTAGGAAAGTATGTTACCAACCCCGTTAGAGGTTGGAGAGTACCGGTATTACCGGCAAGCTTTGTAGACCCTCAGATGGGCACTGGAGTTGTAATGTCAGTTCCCGCTCACGCGCCCTACGATTATGCTGCTCTCAAAGACCTTAAGGAAAAGCCCCAGCTTCTAGAGAAGTACGGGCTAAGCCCCGATATCGTTAAGGGCGTAGAACCTGTGAGCATAATTAGACTGGAGGAGTACGGCGACTATCCAGCCGTCAAAATAGTCGAGGAAATGGGCATTAAGAGTCAGAACGATTTCGAGAAACTCGAGGAGGCGACAAAGGAGATATACACAAAGGAGTTTCATAAAGGAGTTCTGAAGGACGTCTTCGGCAAGTGGGCAGGGAGGATTGTTGGAGAGGTAAAGCAAGAGATCATAGAAGACCTCGTATCTAAGCGCGTAGCGCTAAGACACTATACGCTTCCCTCCATGGTAATTTGTAGATGTGGCTCAAAAACGCACGTAAAGATAGTCAAGGACCAATGGTTCATAAAATACAGTGACCCTCAATGGAAGAAGCTAGCTCACGAGTGCATTGACACGATGGTCTTCCTGCCCGAAGATATTAGAGAGTACTTCCACAGCCAAGTGAACTGGTACGGGGATTGGGCCTGCACGCATAAAGGAGAGCTTGGAACCCCATTGCCATGGGATCCTGAATGGGTTTTGGAGTCGTTAAGCGACTCTACGATATACATGGCGTATTATACAATTTCCAAGTATCTTCAGCATCCAGAGAAGTACGGCATTGACTGGAATAGAATTGATGACGACTTCTTCGACTATGTATTCCTTGGACAGGGGGATGTTCGCAAACTCTCGGAGAAGACGGGTATATCCGTCAAGTTGCTTGAAGAAATGAAAAAGGAGTTCCTGTATTGGTATCCAGTCGATCTTAGAATATCCGGTAAGGATCTAATGCCCAATCACCTAGTTTTCTTCATAATGCACCACGTAGCAGTATTCTCGAAAGAAAAGTGGCCGAGAGGCATAGGTATTAATGGATGGGTACTTGTTGGCGGCAAAAAGATGTCGAAGAGCCTTGGGAACTTCATAACGTTGAGGCAAGCGTTAGAGTGGTGGGGAGCAGATGCCACCCGATTCGCAGAAGCATATGCTGGTGATGCTGGGCTAGACGACGCGAATTTCGAGCCCGAGATGGCTGATAGAGCCGTTGATATACTATATGAGTGGTATAATTTCGCGGTAAGTAATTACGGAAAGGGTCGAGATAGCTGGCTTAGTGTGGATTATTGGTTCCAGAGCGTTTTATACAGAACGGTAAAGGAAGTAGAGGAGGAAATGGAGAAAACAAACTTTAAAACAGCCCTAGTTAAAGGCTTCTTCGATCTGCAGAATAAGTTCAGATGGTACCTTAGAAGGTGTGGAGGCACGCCTAACAAGGAGTTGCAGAATAAGTTCATTGAAATCCAGACACTAATCCTAGCTCCCTTCACGCCTCATATAGCTGAGGAAATATGGGAGAAGCTGGGCAAAAAGGGCTTTGCAAGCCTAGCACCATGGCCCCAAGTAGATGAGTCGAAAATAAACCCAACAGCTGAGAAGTGCGAGGAAATAGTGAGACTGGTGCTCGAGGATGCTAGCGAGATCCTAAAGGTTCTGAAGACGAAACCCAAGGAACTATGTATAGTCCTGCCTGCTCGATGGAAATACGACTTCTTCAAGGCACTTGCTGAAAAGTTGGAGAGAAATTATAAGATCAGGGACGCTATAAGTGAAACTATGAGAGAGTTTAAGAGCGTTGAAGGCGTTGACAGGAAGGTTTTATCACAAATTGTAGGAAGGATAATAAGGGATCCGAAACCCCTCTCCCTTCTAGTGGATCCTGCTATTGAAGAGAGGACATTGAAGGATGCACTGGACTTCATAGAGCAGGAGCTTCGCTTAAAGGCAGTTCTTGCGAGAGAGGAGGAAGTGAAGGAGCCAAAAGCTAGACTTGCTATGCCAGCAAAGCCAGCGCTGATATTTAGGTAGCTGTCTCTCTATGCTTCTTAAGGGAGTTTAGGAATTCCTCGAAGTTTTGTATAGCTAGCCTTAAAGCCTCTCCAAGGATAACATCCTTAAGGAGACGTACGGCATTAATAGTACCCTTAAGAGCCTTCTTAAACTCCCAGACCCACCTCCTAGCGCGAATAAGCTCCTTGCCGACAACCTATTTAAGTTACCCTATGTCAGCGTCAAGAGTTAAGTAGATATACGCGTCCTTTAAACTCTTATAAATGGGATGAAGCTTTCCTGTGCCCGAGTGAGCGGTGAACGTCGCTAGGCCCCTGACCGCTTCATATTTTAAATGAAGAGCCACCAATAATGTCCTCCAACTTCCTTCCACTTTCGTCCTCGGATGTTAATCTCTGCGCCACAGAACTTACACCTATTGTCTTCACTTAAATTCCACTCCGTTATGGCGAACCCTATTCGCTTAATAACAGCCCTTTGGCATGAGGGACAATACGTATTTTCCCCTCGGTGACCTGGCAAGTTACCCACGTATACGTACTTTACTCCTTCTTCTTGAGCTACTTTCCACAACCTTTCGAGGGTCTCTGTGGGCGTTGGACTTGTATCGAGGAATTTATAGTGTGGGAAGAATCTGCTTATGTGAAGCGGTGTATCGTCTCCAAGCCTATCTAGGTGCCACCTAACCATCTTCCTGAATTCCTCCTCTCGGTCGTTTACCCCTGGGATCACGAGGTATGTCGTCTCCACGTGGACCCCTTTCTTCTTCATTTCCTCTATCGCTTCTAAGACAGCCTCAAGATAGCCCTTAATGTACTTAGAGTACACATCCTGGCTAAATGCTTTTATGTCAACATTGACTGCATCTATGTAGGGTATTAGCTCTTCAAGAGGCTCCATGCATATGTGACCGTTCGTCACTAGGACGTTCATGATGCCCTCCTTCTTCGCGAGCTTTGAAGTTTCTAAGACGTACTCGTACCATATAATTGGCTCGTTATACGTGTAGGCAATTGAGGGAGAGCGATATTTCTTAACTAATTTAATCAAGTCTTCAGGAGGGTAGTAGCTCGCATAGCTCAGATTCGGCTCGCTCTGGCTTATCTCCCAGTTCTGACACCAGGGGCACTTGAAATTGCATCCAAAGGTACTTATGCTGAAAATGGGGCTTCCCGGATAGAAGTGGAATAGGGGTTTTTTCTCGATGGGATCTATTCCCAATGCTGAGATGATGCCGTAGTTTAGTGTATATAGTTCACCATCGATGTTTTTCCTAACCTTACAAAAGCTCAGCTGACCGGGGCTTAAAATACAATTCCTGGGACACAGCTTGCACTTGACCTTTTTGTCAGGAAGTTTCTCGTAGAAAAGTGCCTTCCTCCTGCCCAACATCTCAGCACATCACGCCGCTATTTTTGTAAGAGAATAATTTCCGGGTTATCTATTATGTTTTGCTATACGAGTCTAGCCTTTAGCTAAGTTTCAATCAATATTGAGCCCATATTTGGCGGCGGCTTGAATCCAGGCATTTTTTCCAATTTTCTCTTAAACTCCTCAGATCTGAGAATTTCTAAGAACGTCTTTACAGGCGCTTCATTCAGTGCCTCCTTGCGAATGATAAAATCATACTCCTCTTCCCTT
Source organism: Thermoprotei archaeon (assembly GCA_003649515.1). GTDB lineage: Archaea > Thermoproteota > Thermoprotei > Thermofilales > B20-G17 > B14-G17. The sequence goes on from QMSC01000009.1 coordinate 9,286, forward strand.
AGCGGTATGAAGTCCAGCCCGTAGAGGTCCGCTATGTACTTTACTCCCACACCTACATCTGCCCTATCCTGGAGAATTGCTAATGCTACGCCTGTATGGGTTTTCGCTTCAACGTTATAGCCCGGGATCTTCTGTATCTCGCTAGGCTTAAGTCCGAGCCTTTCACAGGCCTTGAAGAGTAAGTAATCTATAAGATTCCGAGTTCCGGAACCCCTGTTCCTATTGATAAACCTAGGTTTTTTAAGCAGAATGTCCTCAAAGCTCCTAATGTTAAGGGGGTTTCCTCTCGCCACGATCAAGCCTTGTAGCCTACTATATCCTCTAACTAAGACTACGTTCTCCGAATCCTTAACGAAGGGAGTATTGTAAGAGTCTTGAAGGGGATCGTAGAGGTGTATACCTGCCATGTCAGCTATGCCTTCCTTCACTGCCTTTAAGCCACCCGTACTGCCTACATTTACTGATCTCACGATGTACTTTGCCCTGAGCTTTTCTAGTATTGCCTCAAGGGCTGGGCAGTGGCTGCCTAAAATGGTCAAGTCTGGTAGGGAGTTTAAGGTCCTGAAGAGCGTTACTTCCACTTCTGAGCCTGAATCTACGTAGTCGACATTGTCTGGAATCGATATATAGCCATCACTTAATGAGAGTCGATAAATCGAGCCGCTATTACCGCCTAGGGGATATGCGATGAATCCCTTTCTTCTCACTAGTAACACTGGAACTAATGTAAGCCTGCCAGTTGCCCCGTATACCCTAAGGCTTAACCTGGCTCTTACTTTAGAGGCCTTCAGTAGGTATTCGGGCAGACCTGCTAGCTTAGCTAATATGGGCTTTACAACTAGGTTGAATATCATTAGACACGATACAGGAAATCCTGGTAGGCCGAAGATCAGCTTCTCATCGGCTAATGCTATCACTGTAGGCTTACCCGGCTTAACCTTCAATCCATGAACTAGTACACCTGGTTCGTAAGATTCGAGCACTTTGTAGACTAAGTCGCCGGTACCCGCAGAGGTTCCACCAGATATAAGTACGACATCTGCACTATCGAGGGCATCATCTACCGCTTGTTTTATTTCCTCAAACTCGTCCCTAATTACTCCCATAAGTAAGGGCTTAACACCGATTTCCCGAAGCGCTGAGGCTAACATGTAGGCATTAGCATCATATATTTTCCAGGGAGATAGGTCTTCTCCTGGGCTCTGTAACTCATTACCAGTGGATATGATAGCGGCAATGGGTTGTCTGTATACTTTAACGTATCTCACGCCAACTGAGGCTAAGGCTCCTATGAGCATGGGCGTTAAGATGCTTCCCCTCCAAGCTATAACCTCACCTTTAAGCAGGTCTGAGCCCGCGTGACCTATATTCTCGCCTGGCCTAATTTTCCTGTAAACGTATACCTTATCGTCCTTAATTGAGGTGTACTCCACCATTACTACACTGTCGGCGAGAGGGGGTATGGGGGCCCCTGTAGCAACCTCTATGCATTCGCCCTTAAGGACTTCTAAGGATGGGCGTTCGCCCGGCTCTATTTTCCCCTTAAGCCTTAGCTCTACGGGCATGTCTTCCTCGGCCTCGTATGTATCCTCAGCCCTTACGGCAAAGCCATCGACTAGTGAGCGGTCAAAGGGAGGTGCGTCGCTTAAAGCCCTAACGTCTTCTGCTAGGACTCTTCCAGTAGCATCTTCAACCTTAACGGTCTCCATCCCGAGAGGCTTCAACCTAATGAAGTTCTCTATGCGCTTTATAGCATCATCCGGCTTCATTAGCTCATGGTAGATCTTCCGGCGGTTCATGTAGGATCACCTCTACTGTCTCACCCTCTTCAAATCCCTCTAAATCCTCGGGAACTATTAATAAGCCATTTGAGTCCAAGAGTGAGCGAAGCACGCCTGACCCAGTGACCCTTAAGGGCTCGACTAGTAACTCCTTCCCGCGCTTGTAGACTCTGACCCTGACAAAGCCCAGCATTCCCGGCTCGACGGTCACGCGCCTAATAAGTTTCCCTCTAACAACTGTTTGAAGAGCTTCCTTACATCCCAACATCTTAGATAACAACCTTTGAAGGACCATTTCTAGAGCTACAAGAGCCGCTACGGGGAGGCCACTTGTGGCCAAGATGGGCTTCCCTTCAACAATTGCCAGAGCTGTGGGCTTGCCAGGCTTCACGGCTAAGCCGTGCACGATATACTCTAGCTTCTCAAGCCTCCTAATGGCCTTTACCGTGTAATCCTTCTTGCCGACAGAGGTTCCTCCAGTAATTATGGTTACATCGTTCGCCTCGATCGCCTCCTTTAGAGCCTTTCTAATGGCGTTTTCTTCGTCTGGTAGTATTCCGTAGTCTACAGGCTTGCATTTCCTCTCCTTCAACCACGCCTTGATGAGGTACTTCGTGTAACAGTAAATCTTTCCGGGCTGGAGGGGTCTGTTTATCTCTATCAATTCATCGCCGGTTGACATTACAGCAACTCTAGGTTCGTAGACTTTTACACGCCCTATGCCTTGGGCGGCTAAGGAGGCGACGTGCCATGGCCTAATCCTCATCCCTCTCATCACGATGGGCGTATCAGCTTTAAGGTCCTCCCCCTTCCTTGACACGTTCTCCCACACTGCAACGCCCTTGAAAACTTCAACGATCGAGCCTTTGGCTGAGGAGTTTTCGATCATCACGACAGCATTAGCACCCTCAGGTAGCGGGGCGCCTGTTGAGATTTCCATGCATTCTCCTGAGCTCAGGCTAGATGTGGGAATGGTTCCCACATCTATGCAACCCTTCAGTTTAAGGGGAATGGGATTCCAAGGACTCGCGCCTATTGTATCTTCAGCCCTCACTGCAAAGCCGTCAACAGCGGATCTATGATAAGGCGGCAAGTCCATAATTGCCCTGATCTCTTCGGCGGCAACGCATCCCACGGAGTTCTCAATGGTTACTTCCACTACCGAGGGAACGTGATCCAGATACTTCAGAGATTCCTGTATAGCCTTCTCAATGCTTGTTAGTCGCCAGGGCATTTTATGCCATCCCGCTAATGAAGTGAACTAGGCTCTTAATAATACTTAAAACTAGCATTAACAACTATTGAAGCTGTTAAAATAGGAAATTGCTAGTAAGGTAGAATCCAGAGCATCCTTGCGACCATCGATAGCGCGGCTGCTAACGCTACAATAATGCTTTCCCCCAGGAAGATGCCTGCAGCGACCGTTATCCTATACTCCTTCCAGAACTCTTTTCCGATCCTCCATTCAATGATCTTCCCGAGGATACTTCCCAGCAGGATTGTAACGGACATGGGGAAGGCCGTTGTTATGCCCACTACTACGGAGATTAACGAGAATGGTATGTGCGTCAACGTTGCTATTATCTCAGCTATGGCGCCTATAACTAGCGAGCCGAGGATGAGAGCTGGTGCGGGTCCTGTAGCTACTTCTCCCGTAATCCACATAGCCTTAGGAATTATGTAGGTGGCTGGCACGACTAGTGAGAATCCAGGGTAGATTCCTGAAGGTATGGGGGCGATCTTCCAGAAGACTTCTAGGTAAAGGAAGCTTAGGATCCACGCTATTGGAGTAGTTATAAGTATGGCTTTTATGTAGCTTGTGTAGCTAGTTTTAGTTAGCTCAGCTATCTTAAGCCAGCTAGCCCAGTGACCTCCTCCGCCCGTAACGTAAATAGGAGCGAACCATATTGTTGGATTGCCTGGCGAAGCTAATGTGTACACAGTTTCTGCTGCATAGGGTATGGTGAAAGCTATGCCGGAAACTCCTATACCTCTCGTCATTATTAGGCTGGCTATGAAGTCGAATAATATGAGGCCTATGAATATGATCGGCGAGCATCCGGTCAGCCATGTGCTCATCACCACTACCACTGCAGAGGTTGCGACGATCCCCAATATTAGTACCTTATAGGAAAACAGCGCACCGCCCGTTTCCTTTGCACCCTTTAGACTAGTTAGTGCACTGGCTACTATCCTAGGATGCATTAATATGGGGACGAGGCCCGCTGCTATGCCCAGTCCTATTTGGGGGAACACCCAGAACCTTAGCACAGATCGCTGAAAAGCTAGCGCGCAATTCATGCCAGGTCTCCAGTCGGGGAATAGTCCCATCTTAAAGAGTATGTGGTTTCCAACGAAATATGCTGCAAAGGATCCCGCAAATATGTTTACGGCTATTTTTAGGGGCAGTATCATTCCTATAGCAAGCATTATGGCATCAGTGCCTATTCCTAAGGATGCTCCGGGAATAAACAGCTCTATGGACTTATTCAAGTCTATCCAGGGGACTGGGATCGTCTTTATTTGAAACACATATGGAACGAAGTAGACTATGAAGGAATAGGCTGCGGCTATTATTGAGGTTACGGATAGGATCCTTATCTTGTTTTCTTGCCTTTTAGTCATAGTTATACAGATATCAGCAGCTACCTGTTGAACGGGGAATGGCAATCTCTCAGCTATGGCAGATATCTGATAGCATAGTATGCCAAACAAGCAGTGTAAGACTCTGTAGAACAAGAATAGTCCAAGGGTATTAACTATTATTGGTAGTAGCCAATCCGAGTGGAAGAATGTCCTTTGCCTTATCACTGGGGAAATTGGAGGCGGCGCGAACCAGTCAGGTATTAACTGTGGCAATGGAACTCCATCGATTTTGAAGAACCATGTACCCGGATATAGGGATCTGAAGTAGAAGCCCATGAATATTTGAACGGATATGGCTTCGACAGCTATTAGGCTAACTCCCCATATTATTGTTACTTCCTGCTGTGTTAGGGGTTTACCGAAAATCCTAGCCAGCTCGGTGAAGAAGAGGGCTGCTACAAATCCAGCTACAGGAAAGCTGAAGGTTCCTAGGAGGTTTGTGCCAGTCATGAGATAGGTGAAAATTACCGCTGGCATCAAAATTACTGCTGAGTACATTACTCCGAGGAAGGCTCTCCACGTTAAACCGTCTTCAAATCCGACTTCTTCCATTCAGATCACCTCCCAGCCCGGTCTATATACTCCTTCCTCTCCACAGGCTTAAGACCACGCCATATGAGGAATTGTTTCCTAATGGAATCTATCATCTTCTCATTAACCCTCATCCAATCCTCCATCCTACCAGATATCCTAGTAATTACGATCATAGTGTGCCACCTATCGTTCTTCTGCACCATGTATACCTCTGTTTTCTGCCTTATTCCAAGCGGGAATGGAGCTACATGCATGATCGAGGACAGAACTCTCGCCCGTGCTCCCTCAACCTCCTTCTCCTCAATAGTACATTTTTCAACGGCGAAGGGCGCTCCGGGTATTGGCTCAGTGTACGAGAGGAGGTATTCCTTGATGAACTCTAACACTCCCTTTGCCTCCTCGCCAATGAATACGAAGGGCAACGGTATACGCCACACGTTTCCGAGAGGTCTTGTCTCTATCCTCCACTTTCTCCTTAAGGATGGAGTGACCATCTTAGCCGCTATGCGGAGCGGATATATGCTTGATAGGACTACGGAGAGCATTAGTAATCCCAGTACGTTCAGAACCGATGAAGCCGCGTAGTTGGGGTAGAACCACTCGGGTAAGGCTCCGATATCGTATGCTATTCTAAGGCATATAATGCCTAGAGTGTATCCCATTACAGCGCCTATTACGGCGTACGCTACGACTTGAGCTAGAAATAGGAACGCTACGTGAAGCGGAGACATGCCTATGGAGCTGAAGATGTAGATGTCTCTATGCTTTCTAGTTATCACTCCCAACATGAGGTTTAGCATTGTGAACATAACTATGGCTACGGGTATGGGTAGCATTCCGTATCCTATGACTTCAAAACCTGTAGTCGACGAGTATAGGCTAATTGGCTCCTTTTCGCCGACGCTTTCCGCGACATAGAAGTAAAGCTGGGATTCTGTCGCCAGATCAATTGCAATTTCCTTGGCTTTCTTTAGGTCAAATGGCACTATGACTACAGTAAAGGGTAGCCCGTTTTTCTTCACTAACCATCCATAAGGCACAAATATGATCTCGGACGGCGACATGAACACGAGTTCGGCCTCGCCCTTAGTAATGTCAAACGGCGTGCTTCTCTTCTGATCCAGGTCTAATCGCCATGCAACTTTATCGCTTAGTATGCCTACAACTTTAAGCCTAGCTCCTTCTACGAATAGAATATCGCCTACGTTTACGTTCAAGATCTTAGCTAGTTTCTCGGTAAGAATACACTCGTCCCCGTAATCGCTCGTAAACCACGTTCCGTCAACTAGGTACTTGTTCCATCCCATTAAATTGCCCTCCAGTGAAGTCAGACCGTAGTAGGCTCTTATTCTGAATACGTTCCCTGTAGGACTTACGATAAGTCCTCCGCTACCCTCCTCGGGTCTCAGGGGGTACTTCCACACTCTCGGGAATATGTAAGCTTCACCAGCGTACTTGCACTTTAAATATTCTATGTATTCGAACGATAAAGGTCGCCAGAAGACGTCCCTTACGTATATTCCTGAATACGACGCTATGCCTTCATAGGAGAATGGCTTGATCACTCTAAGCCCTAATATGGACGTAAACATAACCATAGCTAGCGTTAGAAGAATGATCGAGGAAAGGGTTAGTGCGGTCTCTATTTTCCTCTCCCTCATGTAGGATATACCTACATTTAAGGCCGATACGGTGAAGCTTAGCCTGCTAATCTCAGTAAAGTGCTTGCCCATGAAAAGTTGCCTTAGCTTCTTAACAGCTTCTAAAGCCTGACCGGTAACTATTGCTAATAGCGGCGTTATCATAGTGGCTATTCCAAGTCCCAGTAAGGCGATGTATATGTTAGTTGCTATGGTGAATCCTGGGTGGAACAGGACCATTAGCGTTATCATTACTACGAATAGGGAGCACATTGCCAGTAGCTTCTTTCGAACTTCCTCAAAGTCGAAGAACAGCTTTTCGCCTATAAAGGCGAATAGTATGGCCAATATGAAGTAGATGCAAGCAGTGTTTATCACGTCTCTAAGGTTCGGGGTGAGGAGACGATATACTTGCTTCTCAAGGTATATGCATCGTAAAATGTTGCTATAGTACTCCTCATAAACTAGTTTTCTTAGAGCGCTTTCGGCTTTTCTAAGAGCTTCTCCAGCCTGTTTATGATAGTCCTCCGCTCCGGTAAAGACCTTTTTATTGGAGCAGGTTCTGATCCTGTGCTCATTCAAGTAGTATAGGTCTTTTGCAAAGAGTAATAGCGCGTTACTCAGGCTTAGCGTCTCTCCTCTCCTCACCAGATATCCTAGTCCTTCCTCCATGTTTTCAGGACACGCGTTATGCAGCAGTATAAGTGGTTCTTCCGGCGCTAGCTCGTGGAGGACTATTAGCTCGGTAGGTATATTCTCCTCAGTAAACACTACTAATACATCGTCTTCTACCGCATATCCGAAGTGATCCGGCTCATAATGTGTTGTTACGTCGTTTACGCCTACAATGTACTTGGGACTGAGTAGCACCCACTGCATTAGTCCTGTAGCAAAGCTCTTACCTAGCGACGGTGTTATAGCGCGAAGACCAGCTAGCTGTATAATGCCACATTGAAATACTACTACGTAATAGGGGGCGTCCCAACTTCCGTAATGGCCAACTTGAGGGTGGATCTTGAATATCGACGGAAAAGCTTGCGTACC
>QMSC01000010.1 GCA_003649515.1 Thermoprotei archaeon
CCTATTAGAAGAGCTACGCCGAACGGACGCACACCACCATGTTGAGTATAGATTTGTAAGATATCGCAGATCCTTTTGGCTAGGGTTTCAACACCTATAGGCTCATCGTATACTAATCTATGTATCTGCGCATATATTCGCGCTTTGTCTATGAGTATTCTACCGTCAGCAAAGAAGCCTGAAAAACTTATGCCTATGTGCTCGTCGATTCTAAGGATTTTATCAGTTATTTCCGTTAGAGGTGACCCTACACGTCTTTCAGCTGCTAGAACAATGCCTTCCTTCGTCCTTATACCTAGCGTTGGTGAGCCCTTACGTACGGTTTCAAGCGCGTATTCTACTTGATATAGCCTTCCATCCGGGCTCCATATAGTTATGGCTCTATCATAGCCCATGCTAGGCGGACCCAACATTGTATCATATCACCATCATTTTCTAGCACCCTCTTCATATAAACCTTTTTAAATGCTGAATTGAGCTTATTCTAACGAGTATCGTTACATGAGGGTATAGAGCAGAGTATCTTTTTGGCTTTCTTTAACGTACCTGCGACTTTAACTGTGTACATTAAGACGTTATGATGTTTAAGAGCTATTGTCGGTGCTAAAGCAATGGAGGACCTTACGAGGTTAACTACTCCATAGTGACATGATACTATCCCCGCCTGCCTTTCCTCGTCAAATACTACAAACGTATAGAAGCTGCGCAAAATGCCACTATAACCGTGCAGCGTTTGCAGGGTCTGCTCTATTGCCGTCCTAACAGTCTGCTCCTTAAGACACACTCCCCTGACTTTGAAAACAAGATACCTCTTCCTAATCCTCTTTACTCTCAATTATAACACCTGGCAGGACGAAGCGATCGGAAAGCTTCATTCTATTTGTCTTAATTATTTGGAAGGGCGTGTGCCGCACACAAGAATATGAAGGATCTTCATGCTCGAAGAGAGATAGTATAGAGCATAGGTCTCTAGGCGCTCTTAATTCTAGTGGATGGGTAGCTCCACTTGTAGCGACAATTTTCAGGTTAAAGAACTGCGATATGGACACTAACTTATAGTACTGTTTAAGCAAGGGTTGCGAAAAGTTCTTCAACAGGGGGTTTATTGGAATTTCTAGCACCTTTTCATTAGAGGACATGAGATGCGCTTGAGTGTAGTCGAAAAGTCTTTCATGTTCTTCAAAACATATAACATCAGTACGGCGATCAATGGCGGCGTGTCGGGCCACTTCTCGCGTGGTGGGAATTACAACTACTATTTCGAATAAATGTCGGTTTTTCCGTAGTAGCCTGTTTAGATCTCCCTTAGACTTAGGACGAAGGTCTATTCTCTTTACATAGTCAAGGCCGTAATCTTTACTCAGCTTCTCCAATTCACTTAATGCATTCTTGAGAGCGTTATTCAGGTTATATACGGAGAATCCTCGAAAACCTAGTAGCGATAGTGTTCTGAGGAAGTCTTCTAGGAGGTTTTCTTCTATTTTAGGGGGATTTATCCTCAGATCGAAGAAAGGGGGCAAATAGGACTCCTCGTATAACTACTTACTACGAAGTCTTTTTAGACTCTGTACTATATCTTCTTCTCGACGTATATGGGGGTATAGGGTAACTTTGAGTTTCACAATATCATCGCTCTCTTCATCTAAGATGATTTTCTCAAGGTAAGCGGATTGCTTGTTTAGCCTTAAGTAAACATTACCCTTGCCGTCGTACCTTATATCTATAGTCGAAAGGATGTATTCAAACTCGCTTTCTCCCATTCCTGTGAGAATATGCTTAAAACACTTCTGTGCGACTTCGGGTGTATCTACAGGAAGTTTAAGAAGGAGTATGGGGTTTCCATAGAAACCATGCAGTAGATCTGTATAGATCTTTTCTCTAAAGCTTTCCCGATAGTCATCTGGTAGTAGATTTAACATTGCCTGTTTTACTTTATCTTCCTCCTCGGTTGCATGACAGGAAGTTTCGATGTACACTTTTTGAACAATCTTCATGTTCTCCGAGAGTACCTTTTTTTCTTCACGAAGCCTGCAAGCCACGCGTATTTAGGATCGTTTTTTATAACGGAGTGATTTGGATCCGCTAGTATAACTTCAAACCACTTAAATACTCCATCCTCTCCAACCCAGTAAGATCCAAGTACCTCCATGTTCGGGAATTTCCTCGCTGCACGCTCTTCAGCTATTAATCGTAAACTCTTCCGAGGGGTGTGCCCGTAAATACCCATTCTTTTCGGTCTCCTGCCCGCGCGAGGACGAGGTTTATTAAGACTTCCCTTTCGTACTCGTACTCTGACAACTATTATGCCCTGTTTCGCCTTGTAACCAAGCGCTCGTGCTCTATCTAACCTCGTAGGCTTCTCGATTCTGACGACCGTAGGTTCTCTTCTCCACCTTATCATTCTCTTCCTGAGCAGTTGTCCCATGTATCCCTCCAATGGTCTCCTCCAGGCCTTCGATAGATACTTGTATAATGACATGTATTCCACCGCCTATGCACTATGCTCTTCAGAGCTAAATATAAGCTTTTTTAGTGAGCTAACCAAATTCGCTAATAATTTTTCTCGCTACGATTAACCCAGCTTTCTCTTGAGCTTCCCGCGTCATTGAACCTATATGAGGGGTTGCTATTACTCTAGGATGTAGTATTAGTTTCCACTCCCAAGATTCCTTAGGGGGTTCGTGTTCAAATACATCAAGAGCGGCGCCAGCTACGTGACCGACATTCAGAGCATGTAGAAGCGATCTACCATCGATCACGGCACCGCGTGAGGTGTTTATGATGTACACGCCTTTTTTCATTAAGGAAATCTCCCTCCAGCCTATCATATGGTATGTCTCTTTCGTTAGAGGCACATGTAAGGTTATTATGTCGCTTGAGGAGAGCAGCTCAGAGAGATTCTTTGCTGGTCTTATTCCCAATCTTTGAGCTGTTTTAATTAAATTAGTCCTCCGATATCCCATAACGTCCATTCCGAAAGCTAGAGCTCGCTTGGCAACTTCACCTCCAATGGCTCCCAGACCTATTATTCCTAGAGTTTTTCCGTAAAGTTCTTCGCCAAGGAACTGTTTTTTGAGCCAAAGTTTCTTATCCTTAAGGCTTTTGCAGGCTTCATACTCCTTACGCAAGAGCATGAGCATTAACGCGAAAGTATGTTCAGCGACGGCGATAGTTAGCGCTTCGGGAGCGTTAATAACCTTTATTTCTCGCTGTAGTGCATATTCCACTGCTATATTATCTAGTCCAGCTCCAGCTCTCGCGATAATTTTCAGTTTTTTAGCGTTTTCTATCACTTGTTCGGTGACTTTAGTGGCACTGCGCACTATAATGACATCGTATTCGCTTATGATATTAGAGAGAACATTAGGAGGTGGACTTTTGACGAAGTCTATATGGAAACCATGAGCCCGTAACAAGTCTATAGCTTTACTGCTTATCGGGTCGCATACCAGGATTTTGTACAAGAAGATCTCCCAAGATCTAATAATATAGCTTTTTAATTATAGCTCTTAAAGCTGTGATTAAGGGATCTTTCTCGAAAATATCCCTGGAGCTCCTAACTACTAACGTATATGCTTCCATAGCGGGTATGCGCATTGCAATCAAAGGGTATAGGGAGTCTATAGTTAAGTAGAAGGGGCAGCCCCTTTCAAACACAAGCTGTGCTCCCACTATAGTTCCAATATTTCTTTCGGCTATGAGTTTAAGAGTTCCTGTAGTACCTTGAGATAAGCTTACTTTCGTGCTAGTGAGCTTAAATTTCTTCTCAAGCTCTCTATAGGGTAACCCTATACTTACAAGCTCTAAAGTTCCGATCCTTTCATGAAATATTTCAAGAAATCCTCTGGGTCCTGGATTATTAAATAAAATACCTGACAACACAGTGTACATCTCCTTTTCAATTACGTCTGGTGTTATGAAAACTCTCCTAGACTCTGTAAGTATCTCTAATGTTCTGACATTTTCCCCAAAAAAGTACACATTTTCAGAATATTTAAGTGAGGAATCTACATCTACGTAGTCATTTAACTTTGGTACATAGCAGAGAGTTAACCTAACGAGGTTTTCTAGTTCATTGGAATTTTCGGAAAATAGTGGGAGATATTTAGCCATTTTGTGTAGAATATCGTCGTCGAAGAAGTATTCTAACGCCTCACGTGTTAAAAACGCCTTTTTCTCCATTTTTAAGACTAGGTTCGCTAGGGGTATTGAAAGTGAAGGTGGACCCTCAATCATAATAGGATCTTTGATCCTAATTAGTGCTTTCAGAAATTTCTTAAGAGATAGAAGATTGTTAAGCACAAAGGCATATTCTCCATGTTTGGAGCTTATAATAGCTCTAATGTCTCCCCTATAGCTAACAATTATCTCATCAGCTTTGACCGACCCCCTTTGAGTTTCTATAATGTGCGCGTCAAGATCTATGCTTAAAAGCGGTGATCGTACCGTGATTCTTAGAACATTGGCCAGAATGTACTTGCCGAGAAATGTATGCGTTTTCCGAGAGTAAAGAACAGGTTCGGATGAGGGGTTGAAAATACTCTCACGTATTAGTCCCAGTGTTTCCCGAGGATAGGGTATGACGAATATTTTTCTCCTTGGACTGGCTTTCCTGAGCATTAGCGCTAATTGTAAGGCTAAAGAATCGCTACCCACTATTGCTATACTATGCATGTATTTTTCCACGAGGAATAGGTACATAGAAAATTAAAAAATCAGCGAAGGCTATAACTAGTGAGTGATGAAGAGCGGGCTTGAGCGAGCGGTGATCGAGCCTGCATCGGCTGATAATTGTACAAGAGGATGAAGTATGTGGCAGGTAGGTCTTGTAGGTAAACCTAATGCCGGTAAAAGCACATTTTTCTCAGCAGCGACACTAATTGATGTAAAAATAGCTCCCTATCCTTTCACAACGGTAGATGCCAATAAGGGCGTAGGATATGTGCGAATTGAGTGCGTATGTAGAGATTTTAATGTGAAGGACGATCCTGTGAATTCTAGGTGTATCAAGGGCTTTAGGTTTATACCCATTGAGCTTATAGACGTCGCGGGATTAGTACCAGACGCTTGGAAGGGAAGGGGTTTAGGGAATCGTTTTCTAGATGAGCTAAGGAGAGCCGATGTATTGATCCACGTAGTAGATGCATCTGGGGGAACGGACATTGAAGGGCGCCCCATAACTCCTGGAGGACACGACCCTCTTGAAGACGTAAAGTTCTTGGAGCACGAGATAAACATGTGGGTTTTTCAGATACTGAAAAAGGATTGGGATAGGCTTGCTAAAAGGGCTCAAATGTTAGGCTCAGAAATAGATAAGTTGATTGCTGAGAGGCTTAGTGGCCTAGGTGTATCTCTGGAGAACGTTCAAAGAGCACTACAGGAATGCGGATTATTCACCAAGAAGGTCAGTATGTGGGATGACGATGTCATCTTCTCTTTCGTAAAGGTTCTTCGAGAGCTTTCTAAACCTATGGTTATCGCAGCTAATAAAGCGGACATTCCGCAGGCGGAGGAAAATATTAAGAGGCTCAGGGAGGCTTACAGAGACAGGTACGTAATCGTTCCAACATGTGCTGAGGCCGAGCTTGCCTTAAGGAAGGCTGCTAAAGCGGGGCTAATAGAATACTTGCCTGGCGACCATGATTTTAAAGTAGTTCAGCCCGAGAAGTTGACGCCTGCTCAAGTAAAAGCTCTTGACTATATCAGAGAGAACGTTTTTAAAAGATGGGGGTCCACGGGGGTCCAAGAAGCGTTAAATAAGGCCATTTTTGACGTGTTGGGTGCAGTAGCTGTATTTCCTGTTGAAAACGAATACAGACTTACTGACCACCATGGAAGAGTGCTTCCAGACGCTTTTTTAGTACGCTCAGGAACAACTGTACGGGATTTCGCGGGACTTATACACAGCGAGCTAAAGGAAAATTTTATGCACGCAATAGATGTCAGGACTAAGAAAAAGCTTCCTGGAAGCTACGTTATTAGGCACAGGGATGTAATAAAAATAGTTACTCGAAAATAAAGCAGGGTATTACTATGTGCCAAAATAATGTATCTCGAGGAGTCTCGGAGGAGAAGTTCGGCTTAATAGCGGAGCATCGTACTGAAGAGGTTAAGATCATAGCATTACATCTATTGAAGATCCTGGAGAGATTTTCTGCTGAGATTCTCATAGAGAAAGGGTTAGCGGGTTTTTTGGGACTTAAAAAAGGAGTTGATCCCGATGCGTTAGGACGAGATGCCTCAACGATCATCGTTATCGGAGGTGACGGTACTTTACTAAGGAGTGTATATAGGGTTCCACGGGCTCAGATGAAGAAGTTTCTGGGCATACGAATATCAACCTCTTTAGGTTTTCTAATGTCGACAGATGCCAGAAGGCTAGAACTCGATATTTATAGGTTTCTTAGAGGTGAGTACTTTACTGAAAAGCGTATGAGATTGAAGGTCAGGTTTTCTCTTCTCAAGGAAGAACCTAAATTCCTTAATGAAGTTCTCGTAAAGAGTACTGACCCGAAAAAGATGATCGAAACCGAGGTCATTGAAAGGAAATATGGAGAAGTGGTATTTTCCGGCAGAAGTGACGCTGTTATAGTATCTACTGTCACGGGCGCCTCAGCCCACTCTCTCTCAGTAAGCGGAGTGGTGTTAGACCCCGACTTAGATGTTTTGGCGGTAGTGCCAATAGCTCCTTTAAATAGACTAGCTCTACCCTGCATACTGCCAGCAGATAGGGAGCTTGAAGTACGCGTTCTTACACGAGATTTCATGCTTATAGGAGACGGCTTCTACACGCGGGTTTTTAAAATTCCTGAGGAGCCGAGCAGTAAGTTGATCATTAGCAAGGGAGATGTAATTCATCTAGTAAGATTTAGAAGAGTTTTTTATGGAAATATTAAAAGAAGGCTGACCTACTATTAGCAGGAGGATCTGTTTTGAACTTGAACAAAGGGAAGGTTGTCTACGTCTTAGATGCGTCTTTTTTCATAAATCTACCAGCACTGCAAATTCCTGAAGGAGAATGTTATACGACTCCGCTTGTGGTTGATGAATTAAAGGACTCGAGAAGCTCTCTCTTAGAGGAGGTCATGAGCTTACTAAGAGCCTTAAAAATAATGTCTCCCTCTAAAGATACATGCAAAAGGGTCGAAGTAGTATCTCGGAGGATGAACTTAGATGTCTCAAGAGCTGACATTAGTGTACTCGCTCTAGCACTAATGCTGAAAGAGGAGGGTAAGAGCCCTATTATACTGAGTGATGATTATGGAATTATGAGCATAGCCGAAGCCTTAGAAATTAAGTTTAACCCAATCACTACTAGGAATTTTAAGAGGATCCATAAGGTCATAACTTATTGCCCGGTCTGTGGTCGTACTTTCAAGAGGAAGACTATTTGCCCTATATGTGGCGTAAGGCTTCGAAGAAAACTTAAGCTTTTAAAGTAGGAGAAGGAACTCTAAGGTTACGAGCTTGAGTTCGATATAGTATCTATGGTCTTTTCCAGTATCTTAATTATCGCTGTATTATCGTAAGGTTCTAGGATAGCGCCGCATACAGGGCACTTAAACATATTGTTAAAGGCTTCGTCAAATGTCAGTCTAGGTATATCCCTGTTAACGCACATGTAAAAGGTATTTTGTCTTTCATAATTGAGACGTTTCTTTAGCTTCTCCAGGACTTTGCGTTTTCTCTGAGTATAGATGGTTTCTGCGCTCTCATCAGTTAGGCGCCAGAAGTATACATACCACCCTATCTTTTCGTCTCTTTCACGCCTATACTTCAATATCCGTGACTCGAAAAGCCTATGTAAAAGTATTCTGACTTCATTAGTAGGCTTCTGCAAGATTTTAGCAAGTTCTTCATCCGTTATCTCTCCTCTCTCTGCTATTATACTCACGACCTTTCTTCCCTCCTCTCCAACTAAATTCTCTGCCAGTTCCATTAGAAATCGTCGTTCGGCTGATAACATAGATTGCTAGCACCCTAACCTATTTTGACTACCTTTTTTCCTCGTATCTGAGGAATTATTTTCAGTTTCGCGTTTTTAAACTCTTTTGTTAGTTCCCTTCCCTCAAAAAGCCTATCTAGGAAAATCGCTAGAGCCGCCACTTCACTGTGAGGTTGATTGCCTATAGCGATGTTAAAGTCTGCCAAATCGTATACTTCCCCGGGAACTTTTTCCGCACCCACAACTACTAGAACATCTTTCTCCAGTTCGCGTAGTTTTCTTAGAATATCACTTTGCTCTATATTCTCGCCGTACATTGTTAAATGAATAACTACTCCTCCTCTATCCTTCCAGTCTTTAATTATCTGGCGCCAGTGTCCTCCCAACTTCACTTCAAAAGGTCCTCCCCAAGTCTCTACAACCTTCATCAAGCTTTGGTAGAGCCCCCTATCATTAGTGTTGCTGTAAATAATACCGTCTGCTCCAAAAGCTCTTGCCACAAGACCCACGTGTGTGCTAATGCGTTTATCTCGTGAAGGTCTGTGACCTATGCGCAATACGTAAACTTTTCGCTTTTTCATGGACATACACTACTTCTATTTTATCTGAGTATCGGCCCTCAATATACCTTAGCCATTTCCGCCTAGCCAAAATTTCCAGATATATGTCCTGGTCAGAATATTCGGTTCTCACCACATACGCATTGGAGTAAAGCTGCGATAGCAGGCTATTATACGCATTTCCTTTAATTCGCAATGTAGCCTTAACGAGTCCAGGTAAGTTCTCTACTATTTTCTTCTCTAAAGCTCGTATGTTTAATCGTTTTGTAGCGGAGATCGGTACAACAGTCTTAAAGCCTAGTTTCTGAAGCGCAGAGAGCCTTTCTCCAACTTCTTCTGGCGTTATAAGGTCTATTTTGTTAAGTACAGCGATTAGGGGCTTATTTGCAACGCCTACTTCTTCCAGGGTCTTTATGCTTGCCTTAACCTTCCTTATAATTTCGTTCATTGGCTCGCTAGAGTCTACTAGGAGGAGTATTAAGTCTGCCTCATTTAACTCAGCTAGAGTCGTGTAGAACGCCTCGAGTAGAAGTGGAGGTAAGGAATCTATGAAGCCTATGGTGTCGGAAATTACTGCTGGGACTCCGTCAATTTTAACCTTTCTACGAACTGTTGAAAGGGTCGCAAAGGGCCGGCCATCAACATATTTTTTCTCACCTGTTAATGTATTAAAGAGCGTTGTCTTGCCGGCACCTGTATAGCCTGTTAGTGCAATGTTGAATATTCCTACATCCTTGCGCTCAGTGAGTATACGTCTAGTTTTTTCTCTAATTTTCCTCAGCTCTTCCTCTATACGGGATATTCTTTTCCTTATGTGTTGCTCATAAACCGCGAGAGCATATTCTCCTCCAGCCATGAACCCTGGAAGCTCTCCTCGTTTGGCGAGGTTTATATACTCTCGAATGAAAGAGAGCTGTCGTCTTAGAGTTGCTAGCTCTATCTGAAGTTTAGCTTCCTTAGTGCCGGCTCGTTTAACAAATATTTCCAAAATCAGTTGAAATCTATCCATAACGCCTACTCCGAGGACTTTCGATAAATTGTAGGCTTGTACTGGTTTGAGCTCGTTAAAGAATATGACTCTTTCAGCACCTACTTTTCTCACAAGCTCGGCTAGCTCTTTAGCCTTTCCGGATCCTATTTGATAGGCTGAATCGGGCGGCCTTACTTGTTCAACTTCGAAGATAGGAATATACCCGGCTACACGAGCCAGCTCACGAAGCTCGTAAAGATAGCTTTTCTCCCTTAGGAGCCTTCGCTGAACTAAGATGGCTCTGATGCCTCTAGAAGCCTCCATGCCTTTCCTAACACACCTCCTATTTCTTTATTCTTCAGACTTATAAGAATTCTACTAGCAATATTAGCAATGGGGTGCTAGTCCTTGAATTCCACCACGTCTCCCAAAGTTAAGTAGTACTCCTCCCCTTCCTCTCTTAAAGCTTCAAGTCCTTCACTGACTGGCTGTAGTAGGGTTATCTTAAGCACTCTTTCCAGTTTCTTAGCAAGATCTATTGAGGGAGTTAACTTACCGCTTTCTATTCTGCGGATTGTTGATTCTTTCTCGCCCACCATACGGGCTAGTATTTCCCTTGTTAGACCCATTTCTTCTCTCGCCTCCCTTATCCTCTCAGCGTAATCCTCTACTACCTCGTAATTCTCTTCTCTCCTCCTTGTGGGACGTGTTCTCACCCTATACGGCCTGGTCCTATAGGGCGAAGTCACTACGCTTTGGGGCTGTCTTCGAGAGGCAGCATATGTTCCTAGGATTTTCCCATGTCTCTTTGCGCAGGAGGGACATAGAAGCATCTCACTTCGGTCCACTAGCACCCTAAGAGCCTTACCCTTAATCGCTCTACCACAGATCTCGCAAAATATCGTAGCGCCCACCACTAAAGTAATGTGTGCAAGAGGCTTTAAAAGCTTGACTTTAAGGTCGACTAGTTAAATTAAAAGTAAGGTTCTTAATATAATAAGGTCTTTTGAATGCGGAGGAGAATGACGTCCAACAATAACTGCATATTCTACAGGAGGACTTTTCATGGAACACGATGTATTCTCTTAAGCCCGGAGGACTGGAGAGCGCGTAGACAAAAATTACTAGATTTTTGTACGAGTGGTGGTAGAGGCTGTCCCGTAATGATGAGTTACCTAAGGATCTCCATAAATAATAACCGCAAAAGATCTAGAGAACAGGTTTTCACGTAATCTAGCCCTTTATGGCTATGTACATTCCTTCTGTTATTTTCGCTATACTTAACATGAGTTCCGTACCCGTAAAGATCCCTCCTTGGCTAAAGTCGTCCCTATGTCTAGTGTTTATGACTACCGTAGGTATCTTTTCCTTAGCGATTAATTTTGAGACGGAAAGAGCGTCTGCAACAGCTTTTTCATAATAGTGCACCTTAACATTCTCTGGTAAGGGGATATCCAGCCCTACGTTAACGTTCCCGTCGCTTATAATGACTATCAGAGGAACGTATCCCTGTCGGCGCTCACGTAACGCTAGTTTATATCCTAAATACATCCCGGAGGCTAACGGAGTGTAGTCGCTTAATCCGACCATGCGGAGCTTTTGAAGGAAAAGATTAACACTGGGGGTTGGATGTAGTACGAGAGCAGCACCAAATCCCTTACAAGAAATAAGCGAGATCCTGTCTCGATGCATTAGAACCTTTCTCCTAATGGCGCTAAGTGCGAGGTGGAGTTGTCTAATAGAATATATCATAGATGCACTGGAATCGAGTATAACTATTAAGGAAAGCCTGCCTTTACCCTCGTAAAGCTTCTCTCTAATATCATCCCAAGTTATCCTTCTTCCTCCGCGCTTTACCAGTTGTCTCAAGGTAGCTGACCAGGAAATAGGTATCATAGTCCTCTTCCTAGGTATTTTGAAGCCAAGTTCTCTAGATGGTGCTCGAATAGCTTTTCTCCTTCCCATCTTCTTCGCGGACAAGCTCTTTAAACGCATGCCCAACTCTATTAAATGTGAGAATAACACGAACTTGGGGAAAGCTTTGAAGCCTTTTTCTATTTCTGGCCTTTTTTCTCTGAGAGTCTTAATAGACTTATCAAAGGATACAAGGATACCGGTTCTTAAATTCATTAGTATGTGACCACTTTCGTAGATTCTCCTCCTTTCTCTAAACATACTTAGTAAGGCGTATATCAGCAAAGCAAGGAGTGCAAGCCTATAGTCATAAAAAAGAAGACCTATCAGAAGGGCTATAAACAAGATATTAAGCGCTAATCCTAACCATATACGAGGCTTCCCCTTCTTCCCTAAACTTGCTCCATAATATATCTCCTTTAAACGTCTAGCGAAAAAAGGTTATGAAGGGAGGCAGTCTATAGCTTCTTTTATCAACTCTTCTCTCCTTTTTCTCAGTCACGACCTTTTCAGCTGGCGTTTTTCCTTTAAAGAGGGCCTCTTCGATTTCGCTAAGAGACGGTGGAGGCTTTAAGCCTCCTGCACGTGTCCGATGAGCAAGGGCGAGACTCAGGCCGAATTTTATATCGCTTATATCTACGACTGTTCTATTTTTGAGAGCTGCTAAGGCTTTTGCCGTCTTGATGGCGACTATATCAGGTCTATAACCATCGACTTCCAGTTCACTACAGACTTGAACCACAAGATCGAGGAGATGCTCCGGTACCTTAACGTCGCTTAACATTGCACGTGCTCTGATGATACTTTCTCTGATCTCCTCTTCTTGGGGTTGCCAAGCTTTACAAAATTCCTCTGGGTTTCTTTCAAACTCCAGGTTTCTCTTCACAATCTCCTTCCTAAGTTCAGGATCCCTCAAAGTATTGATCCTTACGCTTATAGAGAACCTATCTAGGAGTTGTGGTCTGAGCTCTCCTTCCTCCGGATTCATAGTGCCCACAAGGATGAACTTCGCCGGGTGCTTCAAGGAGATGCCTTCTCTTTCGACGACATTCCAGCCGAAAGCTGCTGCGTCAAGGATGCTATCAACGATGTGATCAGGAAGTAAGTTAACTTCATCTATGTAAAGTATGTTTCTATTAGCTCTGGCAAGAATTCCCGGTTCGAATACTACTCTACCCTCCTTTAAGGTGCGTTCAATGTTAATCGTCCCCAGAACCATGTCCTCGGTAGCTCCTATTGGTAGTTCTACAACTTTCATCTTGGTTCTGATAACAGGTAATCTTCCCTCCTTCTCCAGAATGTTTCTACACCTGTCACAGAGTTCATTTACCTTTGAGGGGTCATCATTAAAGGGGCATCCCACCACGACTTCTATCTCAGGTAGGAGTCTTGCAAAAGCTCTTACGATGCTAGACTTACCAGTGCCTTTAGGACCTATTATCAGTAGGCCGCCAATACTCGGATCGACTGCAATGCACATTAAGGCTTTCTTTAAATTTTCAAGTCCTACAAATGCTGAGAAAGGTAAGGTTCTATAGTTGTAATAGTTGTAGTCGATCGTTCAAACCCCAATTAAAATACACGTTCGAGTTTAAAAAATTACCCGAGAATCTCTTGTCCAAGGAGTCTTCTTAAAAAGGGCTGAATCGCCACAAAAATAATATAAAAGTCTGTGAGTATCTCAAAAGCGGGCCCCCGTCGTATAGCCAGGCCAAGTATATCGGCCTTTCGAGCACTAGGAGAAGCTAGCTGAGTGCGAAGATAGCCGAAGACCCGGGTTCAAATCCCGGCGGGGGCATAGTCAGCTTACTTGTTCTTTGTTAGAGCTTTATCTCCACGAGCATTAGCCATTAACATCTATGAAAACAAAACCACTTGTTAGCATCAAAGCTGCTCGGCGTTAAGCTTAAATCATGTTGTACTATTAGTTTTTATGGACGCGGGGGTGCCCGAGCCAGGACAAAGGGGCGGGACTTAGGATCTACCTCCGAAAGGAGGGCTAGATAAGAGCTCCCGTGGCGTAGGCCTGCGCGGGTTCAAATCCCGCCCCCCGCATGTCTGCTAAATTAAATTTCTCCTACAAATGACGGACCTTCCCATAATTGTAGTTTCTTTTTAAGATCCGACACCTCGCGCTTCAAGTAATTTATAACGGTTCGATGTTGTCGCCCATCAATTATCATTTGAATAGCTGTCTTGACTATGCGTAGTTGATTAAAGTCACCTATTATTGCAACGAATCTGTCGTATACCGAGACGTATGCCCCGCTCATCTCCTCAAGGGTTTTCCAAAACTTTCCTCTCTCACCTATTATCCTACCTTTAATTCTCACTAAGTTCTCTCTACGTTTAGCATATTCCTTCAAGTCTATGACTTCAAGAAATTGATCGTCCTCGAGTAAGCGTAAAGCGCGTTCTGGGCTGAATCCATAGTTTATTGCTTCAACTATTCTCTTAGCCTTATACACGTCACTTAGAGAGGATTCTTCTGTGGGCTGTATTACGGCTTCTAGGGCTCTTGTATCTATCCTTATACGAGTTTTCGTACTCTCCTCTATCCTTTTCTTTACCCGTCCTCCTTCTCCTATGAGAACGCCTACTCGGTCAGGATTTAATGGAATTGTTAAGGCTCCTACAACTTTCCCCTCTCGATTTACGAGTCCCAAGTCCCAGCACCAAACACTTATTAAAAAACAGTTGTTAATTAAGTTAAAATAGGTTATGTCATGAGCTATTTTGAAGAGGATTTTGAGAAGGTTAGAAGACGGGACGAGGAGAGAAGACGTAAAAGACGAAAAGATGAGGATGCATTTGAAATAGTTGAAGAAGTTTTCGATCGACCAACTTTAATGGCTCTTTATGATTTAATTAACGATGGAATAATCGATAGGATGTTTGGAGTCGTCGCCACGGGCAAGGAAGCAAGAGTATACTGGGCAAAAAATTCCAGAGGGGACGATCTAGCGGTTAAAATCTTCTTAAAGGAAACATCGGATTTCCGGAGGAGTATAATCAAGTACATCGACGGAGATCCCCGATTTGCGAGAATGAGGCGTGACATTAGGCATATAATAAAGATCTGGTGTAGCAAGGAATTTAAGAACCTAAAGGAAGCTTTTGCGGCAGGAGTGAGGGTGCCTGAACCCATAGCTTTCCGAGAAAACATACTAGTCATGAAATTCATTGGAGACGATGGAGTACCCGCACCACTAATAAGGGAAGTCCCCCCCGGAGATCCAGAAGAGGCATTTGGTACGGTATTAGAGTACATTAAAAGGGCAGTACTGAAGGCGAAAATAGTGCACGCAGATTTATCCGAGTATAACATAATGAACTGGAACGAGGAATTATACATTATCGATTGGGGATCGGCTGTTCACATAACACATCCGCAGGCATTAGAGTTCTTAAGGAGAGATATTTCAAACATTGTAAATTTCTTTAGAAAACTCGGAATTGAGACTCCGAGCGTGGAAGATATCTATAAGAGACTCATAAGAGAGATTCCCTAGAAGTTTGAAGTAAGTTTATACGAAGAGCTCGCCCCCTTCCTCTTCTTCTTCAAGCCATTTGAGGAGCCCTTTCTTTTCCAGCTCCTTAACCTCATCTCGGGCATATCGATACAGTATATCTCCTCTCTCCTTTGGCTGAAAGTCCCATATGCCCACGAGTACGATGTCACCTAAGCGTAGCCATACCCTCTTCTTCATTTTACCAGGTATTCGACACAATCGAGTATAGCCGTCTGAGCATCTAACTTTTACGCGATCGTAGCCTAGCATTTGAACTATTACACCTAATACCTGATCTTCACCTGTAGGAAGAGGGGCTTCTCTTTTCTCTTCTCCTCCTCTCTTTTTCTTAGGCAAGTCTACCTCCTCTCCTTACGCGGGGTCAGTGCCTATAAGCGCTTCACAATCAACCTAATAAGTAGTATTGCATTATAATATATGTTTCTCACTTGACCTCTTCTATGCTTCTGAGGGGTTCTATCTCTTTATCAACTCTTTCGAAACCTCTTTCTAAAGCTTTATTTAATGCCTGTTTGAGCTCCAGATTCCTATATTTAAATGGGTTCACAGTGATATCGATCTCTACAGTTACTGTAGGAAAAATGTCGCCTGATACTTCACACTTCACCACAAGGTCTATGATATCATTTTCTGATATGAAATTTAGTAAGGTATTGTAAACTTCTTCCACAATAACGTCGAGCAGCTTCTGTTTATCGCTTTCAGAGAGCTTTCGAGGGAACCTCTTCCTGTACTTTAAAGACATTTCCTACTATCCTGCTTCCGTAGTTTCCGTGGATGGCTGTCTTAATTCCTTTTCGAGTTCCTTTCGAAGGTCTTCAACCTGTTTTCTTAAGAGATTTTCATGTTTCTGCAAAGTTTTTAACCTGACCTCCATGATTTCCTTTTTCTCCTCTAGCTCTTTCTTCAGCTCTTCGACCTCAGCTGAGACCAGTATCGGTCCTACTAGCTTGTAAAGTTTTAACCCTTCTCCTTTTTCTAGGGCTTTGCTAATCTCATTAAGTGCGGCTTCCACGTCCTTAAGTTGAAGCTCTACTTGCTGTCTCCTCAAAATCACTAACTGTAATTCGTTTTGTAGTTGCTGAAACTTCGCTACGCGTGTTCTTAATCTTTCAGGTAGTGCTTCAGCCAAAGACCTTCACCCGACTAGCCTTTAAAGGCTAATGTTATAATATAAATCATTTGGTCGTATAAGGCGAACGGTTTTCATAGGAAGATTTAAAAACTCTACTTGTAGTATAAGCGGCAGGGGAGTGATAAGCGATGCCCTTAAGGCCTGGAAGATGTTACAGACATTTCGGAACGCCACCCTATACTAGGTTGGAGTATATCAAAAGTATCCCACCAGTACTTATACCAAAGTTCGATCTGGGGAATCCTAAGGGAGACTTCGACATGATCGTTAAGCTGGTTGCAAAGGAATCAGGACAGATAAGGGCTAATGCTCTCGAGGCGGCAAGAAGGCTCTCAAACAAGTATTTAGCATCGAGCATCGGAGAAGCAAATTATCACCTACGTATTGTAAAATATCCTCATCATATTTTAAGAGAAAATAAAATGATGGCGATGGCAGGGGCAGACCGATTACAGGACGGCATGAGACTGGCCTTTGGAACACCCATAGGGCGTGCTGCAAGGGTTCATAAAAACGATGTTATAATACTGGTGAGAGTAAATAAGAACAACGTAGAGATAGCTAAAGAAGCTTTAAAGGTTGCATCAAGCAAGTTATCCGTCCCTACGAGGATCATCATTGAGCAAGCAAAGAAGTGAATGCAGTAACTCTCGAACACTTTCTCGGTGGTTATCTTGAGCGCCCCTGCTAAGATCCATGCTACAAGAATTGAGGCTTGTCTAGA
>QMSC01000011.1 GCA_003649515.1 Thermoprotei archaeon
GAGACCCCTATGTCTGCTCCATCTAGGACGTACCTGTATATTAGCGATCTCTTCAGGCCCCTGCCGTACAGCTTCAGCGAGATCCTGGAGGCTTGGGAGGAGGACAGGATGAGACCCTTCGAGCTGGTGAGGGACTTTGTGGAGGAGGAGCTGGGCGAGATAAGGGATGTGAGACTCTATGGTGCCTACCTCGACCTCGAGACTATGACAGCTGTCATAGAGTACATGGTGGACTTCAGGGGAGAAGGTAGGAGGGGGACGTACGGTGTGAAGATAGTGCATGCAAGAGATCTTAAAAGGGCTATAATGGAGTACTATGAGGCTGAGAGAACGGGCAAGTTAATTAGGTAGCAACATCATACGACTAAGCCCCCAGCGGGGGAGACCAATGATTGGGAGAAGATTCATAATAACCATGAAGGAGTTTGAAGTTAGGATTTTTGCTCTGAAATCGAAGTCTCTAAACAGGTTCTACTGAGTAAAGCGATATAATCCCTTATTAGGGTTCTTGAATTATCATCGAGATACCCTAAATTTTGACTGTATGATCTAAAGCGAGTCCCTGGACAAGTTATCTCTATCGATAGTTCTCCAGATACTAATTCTCGCCTGCTTTAACTCCACCACCCGATAAGCGAGGAGGAATGCAGGGATTGCCCTTACCTCAAGTTCTGCAAGGCCTTCAAGGCTAAGACGGGCGAGTACCCGTGCACATCCAAGTAGACTTTACCGGTGTGAGGTCATGAGGAGGAGAAACAGGCGGAAGGAGAGCAGGCTGAGATCCATCGGGAAGAGTACTAAGAGAGTGAAGAGGAGCTTAACGCTGAAGTCTAAGTACCTAAACCTAGCTAATAGCTACTCGCCTTAGCTTTTTATAATTCTTTTTAGCTCGCGCTTCAGCATCTTTAGTCTCTCCCTCCGCTCGGGGAATCGGTCTAGAAGATAGAGTGAGGGATTGCCCTCGATCTCTTCCATTATCTCTAGGACGTCCGATGAGGAGCGCATGCCGTGTTCCAGCATTTCCCTTAGGCAACCTAAGGCCCAGTTCAGGGACGCTCTCTTTTTAATCCCTCTAATGAACTCTAGGATTACTCCCTCAGCCCTCCTACGATAATAGTCGTGCATCATTACTCAGCGCTCTCCTCGACTACCTCTCCCACGTAGTACTCCTCGACATAGCCTCCATGCTCCCACTGGCCAGCAACAACCATAAGCTTACCCTCATGCTTCACTACTTTCACGAAGAGTCCCTCATAGGGATTTGGCTCGGGTAGAATGTACTCATCGCCAGTCTCCTCATACTCCCTGAAGCCCCTGACCTTCTCTAAGTCCATCTTTCCTATCTGCTCCTCAACCCTCCTCTTTATATCTTCTTCAAGAGGGATCCAGATATCGCGGTACCACTTGACCTTAACCATGCTGGACATCTCCAAGTTATTGGTTTAGCATGCCTTATAAGGGTGCCTAAGTGAGAGCTATTTTAGGTGCCTTCTTACCTCTTCTTCGATTACCTTGTAGTCTTCCTCGCTGATCCTCAGCATAGCCCTTCTGAGGGGGGCTGACCACCTTTTCTTATTCTTTATAAAGGATAGCTTCTCCACAAGAGGCACGAAGTCAATAGGCTTGTCGGGTAAAAGCAATGGCTCTACCTTAACTCTGTACTCGAATATTTCATTTCTGGATTTGACAGGAATAAAGATTTGCTCTTGGTTAACATAGGGTTCTGATACAGCTTTGAAGATTCTGCCAATACGCTTGGGAATAACGTAGAAAATCAAGAGGTCACCTGGTTTAACGCTCATTATATAATGCTTCCCACGTTCAGAAACACCCCAAACACCTCTTGCTTTAATAACCTCCCAGTTTTCCTCGCTTGTGACGCAAATCCAGTATTTAGGCATGTTCTCATCCTAGTATGAGTAAAGTATAAGTTCCTAAAGAATATTAGTATAGAACGTAATGAAAACAACACGGCTGGTTCATAAAGTCATCAAATTCTGGGCTAGGAAACCCGTCGAACTCTACCTAAGGGAGATAAAAGATGCCAAGCTAGTTTTGGATCCTTTCGCGGGCTCAGGTACTTCAGGTATGGCGACCGTGCTAGCAGGGAGCTCTGCTATACTGGCTGACATAAATCCCGTAGCAGTTTTCATCTCTTGGTCTCTCCTAAACAAGAGCACTTTAGAGGAAGAAACTATTAGGAGATTTCAAGAGCTCTGCAATGAACTAGAGGAAGAGGCTTATGCACTTTTAGTTAACGGTCAGAGGAGAGTTTTGAACTATGCAGTGTGGGTAACGGAGTTTCAATGCCCTAAGTGCGGCAACTGGGTTGACCCTCGAAGGACAAGGTATAACGGGAAATTGAAGTGTACGCATTGTGGTGCATTATTCTATCCTTTTACATCATCAGATAGAAGAGACAAGGTAATATTGCTTTTCTCTGAGAAAAAGGTTATCAGGAATCAGCAATTAATTAGAGAGTACCAGGAAGATGGAAAAGCCTTTGTCTCAACATCATGGCATCCTAAAGGAGAGTTTAGATACGAGGAACTTGGAAAGAATTTTAGAGAATGTCCCGGAATCCTAGCGCCTAAGCTTGAGGATCTCT
The DNA here is from genome assembly GCA_003649515.1 of Thermoprotei archaeon. Taxonomy (GTDB): domain Archaea; phylum Thermoproteota; class Thermoprotei; order Thermofilales; family B20-G17; genus B14-G17. The sequence continues at coordinate 2,609 of QMSC01000011.1, forward strand.
TCACCAAGAGAAACCTATATGTAGCTTCGAAGTTATACGAGGAGATAGAGGACTTCTGGACCGAGGATGCAGATCAAGGAGACCTCCTCAAGCTGGCTTTTATAGCAGCTCTCCCGCAAGCTACGAAGATGATCCCTCATACAGATTCGAGCGGGCCTTCGTGGAAGTTGCCGAGATACTGGATACCTTACATAAGAGAAGAGAGAAACTTCTGCAGGAGCTTCCTGCGGAGGCTGTTCTTAGTCCATAATTTTAAGAAAAATTGGATTAAAGCTGTGGAAAACCATGAAGTGACGGTATGTTTTGATCTTAATAGCAACTCAAAGTACATATTTGGAACGGGGAGAGAGGTCACAATCCTCAGATACGATGCGCGTATTTTGCTGGACCTTGACATTAAGGCCGATGTTATAGTAATGGATCCACCACACTACGATGAAGTTCACTATTTCGAACTGCTTTATCTCTGGCAGAAATGGTTAGAGGGCAGATATGGGGATCCTAGATTCAGCGATTACTCCTTTTGGCGCTATGAAATAGATGTTAATGAAGTCGTCGGAAGGACATTTTCCGACTACCTATCCAGCATAGTTCTCCTAGTTAATAAGTCGGAAAAGCTCGTGAGAAGAAGAGGTAGAATCGTAATAATACTACATAACAGAAGCTCTATGATGTTTAATAAGACTATTAACATGCTCAGAAGAAAAATTGATGGTCACTTTAAAATGGAGATCGAGAGGTACCGGCCTAGGGTTAGGTCGTCGGCACAGGGCATACATGGAAAGGAGAAGTTCCTGTACATAATAAGATTAATTAAAAATTAAATCGGCTTAGCGCTCTTCCACATTTCCTCGAACACCTTTACGTTATCTTCCACAGTCTTCGGCTCCATCTTAACCTCAATGTGCTCCAAGTTCTTGTAGAGTCCACTCTCCGTGAGGTTTGCAGAGCCCGTTACTGCAAGCTTCCCATCCACGATATACGTCTTAGCATGCAGACTCTCCGCGATTCTCACTTCTAAAGTGTCACTCAGGTTCTGTTTAAGTACCTCTAGCGCCTCTAAGTGGTACTTAAACTCGCCTCCTTCAGGCATTGAGGTCAAGACTCTGACCCAAACACCCTCTTTAGACTTATCTACGAGCATTCTGGCATACCTTGAAGAGATGAATGGACTTGAAATATCAAGCGATTTTTCAGCTCTTCTGAGTAGGGGCTCGAGGATTTTCCCAACACTCCTAGAGGTTATGTTGACCCCCGTGGATAATAGGTTATGCAAGCGCTTGATAAAGACATGCAGTAACGTCTTACTAGTCGTAAGCACTTGGAATATACCCTCGTTGCAACGCTTTTCAAGCCTGACACAAGCATTACAACCGTCCCAGCAAAGGTAGAAGCCGTTTCTCTCAAGAATATCGTCAAAGTAATCTTCAAGGTCTTGAATTAACTCTTCCTTAATCTTATTACTTGCTAACAGCACTGTCCTAGCGAGGGCTATGTCCAGCTCGAGTTCTACTCTATCCAGTTCATCCCTGAAGCTTTGCACTATCTCGTTTATTTTATTCAGTCTATCAGCCTTTCTGGGATCTTCTGTCCTGAGCTTCCTAATAGTAGCAGTTATAAGCCTAGCCGCCTCGTTCTTACGTTCAGCTGATATATTCTTGAAGTCCCTTTCATGAGCTTCTAAGAATGCGTTAAGCCATTCTGTGAACTCAAGCAGGAAAGCAGGTAAACCTTTCCTCTTAACATGCTTGATTACGGTATCCACTATCCCGAGACGGCCGTTCTTAGCGTTCTCCGCAACAAAAACCTTCGCAGCATTTTTGTAGTAGTACCTTGTAAGTATAAAGTTATAGTCCACACCAACTAGTCTAAAGAGAACGTATTGCGTTAAGAGATGGGTGAGCGAGTGTAGCAACAACCTCCTAGCGAATTTAAGAATTCCATTGTCTATCTCTTTTCTTTTATAATATTTATTGAATTGCTCGAACTCATCACCCTCACTTGATATGATATTAGTTAGAGCTTTGGCTAGTTTGTCGTAGTCTAGCCTTCTCCCTAAGCTGTTTAGCAGTACGTATTTGAGAGCTATGTTCCTTCTTACTTCATCATTCTCGAGGAGTATGGTCTTTATCTCCTCATTAAGCCATTCCATTTTGAAGGAAAGCTCTAGTAGCGATGTCGGTATTGAGTACCCTACCTTAGAATTATCGTCAAAGTATATCCTGACGGTAGGCCTGGCCCTGATGAACCAAGTTCCCACCTCTAATCCGTACCACACGGACTCTATCCTACGCTTGTCGTAGGCACTGAACACTATCAGTCCCGCGGGTAGCGCTTCTCTGTAAGATGGTATGCCTCCTATACCCGGATAAACCGTTCTTAAGGGATATACTTTCGGGTAAGGCTTCCTCCTGAAGTACTTTGCGCTCCAGTATCTCTCTCCGTCACACATACCACTTACCCTTAGTGGACATTTCTTGAATGGGCACTCAAGGTCGTAGGGGTCGGTAGATAACGCTAATCCTTTATAGCAGAAGTAGACGTAGTCGAGCCTTATTCGCCAGGATCCTCTAGAACCGAGTTCCGCGGGCGCCTGTTTCTCCCTCTCTCTTAGAATCTCTAAAATCCTCTTCTTATTCCTCACATTTTCTAGCTTCTCCTCTAGCCTAGAGCTGCCCAGTTTAAGGAAGAATATGTACCTGCCTCTGCCGCTGGTGTCCACTATCACTAATTCCAGAGACCTCTGCGTGATATCGACTAGCTTTAGCGTGTTTAGTTGTATTATCCTGCCGATCCGGTCATACTCGCCTATGATCACATTCTTCCTTCTCCGCCCTAGAGTCTTAGTGAGCACGTTTCCCCATGAATAATCGGTAACCCCCCTAGGCTTGACAAGCCACACATGTCTGGCGCCTAGAATCTTCGTTATCTCCTCGTCCCTTCCTCTTTCATAACTGCACCTTGTTAGCTCAAAGGGCGGAACCCTGTACATTAAGCTTGTTATGGAGACGTTTGTCGGTGTGCCTTCTCCTCGAGGCTCTTCGACGTTTTCGTAGCTAATCTTATCCAGGTGGTGGTCTATAGTCTCTATGCCTAGACCCCTATAGCCCACGATACCTTCGACTATTACTCTTCCCCCGCCTCGTGTGACGGGTAGCTCGCTCAGCGATAATAGGTTGATAATATCTTCAGGCATGCTCCTAGTCTTCTTGACAAGATTCACGAACTCCTCTATGACCGATTTCTTCTCCCTGACCTCACGTAAGGAACTCCAGATTTCGGCTGAAACTCTGTGAAGTCTTTCTATGATCTTCTCTTTTCCAGTTGTAGAGAGCCTCCCTATCTCTTGGTATAGTTTCATGTGAGCCTTGCTGAGGTACGCTTCAATCTTATCAACAATTCTCTCAAGCTCTCTTGAGCCCACAGCATCACCCCGACATGGCACGCCAAATTAGGCCGAGTATTTCACGCGATTCTCTCTCTAAGTCCGGGTCGCTCATCTTCTTCGCGAGCACGATTAGATGCCTGGCCAGCCTCCTCACGTTAGCCAGAACACCATATGCATCCAAAATATTATCATGGGCCTTCCTCCACTCCTCTATTCTCTCTGGAATAGCCTTTACCTCCCTCTTGATATCCTCTATTACTTCTTGAGGCGGATCCTCATCCCTTTCGGTTCTGGAAGCTAGCACGGCAAGTTTTTTCTTCGTTTTGTCGATAAAGTCTACTATCCTGTCTACGAATTCATCTATATCCGTCAATCTGCCATCAGTTCGAAGAATGCAGGTATCCAAGCCGTTGCGGGCCATTTCGTCAAAGACCGTAAAGAGCACATGGTACTTCTTGACCGCTATATTCCTCCAAGCGACCGGTATGTCCTTCTTCTTGAAGCCCTCTATGAGGTCCTCTGGCTTGTACAGGTAGTATAACTCTAGGGGAGTGTTCCTCAACAGTATAATTGCGAGCGTGGTGTTAAGGGTCCTCCTTCGGTCTCTGCCGGCCCTCCCGATCCTGTGGGGTATGCTTTCAAGCATAAACGGTATGCCTATAGTTGCAACTATGCTCACGTTCGGGTAGTCCACGCCAAGCTCCAGAGTAGAAGTTGATATTAACACCCCCAACTTTCCCTCTACAAATTCCCTCTCTACACTCTCTCTATCCTTTACGTTGGCGTGGTGAAGCTTTATGTAACTGTAAATTTCATCAGGCGTAGTGCGAGGGTCGAACCTTTCTTTTCCCCGGATGTAAACATTATAGTTGTAGGGATCGTTTGGATTCGCGACAATGCTGGCGTCGAAGTGATCCTTGGGTTCTCGGTAGTAGAGCGTAGCCACCCTTAGCATTTGGCTGTGTATTCTGTAGAGCTCTCTGATACTATCTATGAAGATTACACTCTGTATTCTTCTATACTTGAAAACTGTGGCCAGGAGTATTGCTAATTCGTATACTGCGGTCTCCCAAGATCGCTGAGGGTGCACAGCCATTATGAGGTAGATCACCTTCTTCCTAGCCCTTTTCTTACCTGCCTCCACTACATCGAACTCCCTGCCCGGATCTAGGTCGAGTACATCCTTGCCGAACTCCTCGGGCTTTGATATGGTAGCTGAGGAGAGAATTATCATGGGTTCACTACCTGAAGCAAGCTTAAGCCTCTTAAGAAGGTACCTAATGTTGCCCCCGAGGAGTGACTGATACACATGTGCTTCGTCGAGAACTATTATAGACAAGCCTTTGAAGAATTTATAATTGTGCTCTATGGTTGTGCTTGGTAGCCTGAAGTCAAGCGCCCAGACGTTTGTTATGAGTATGTCGGGCTTTTCATTCCATATTTGCTCACGGTAGCCGTATATCCAGTCGAACATTCTCCCGCAGTGCTTACACCTTATTCCTTTAAACCCGCTAGCGACAAGGTACTCGAGGCTCCCATTGTCGTAGGGGCATATAGCGCCTCTGTAAGATGTCCTTGACCTGACATCTTGCTCCCAAGGGGTCTCGCCGTCGTCTATTCCTATCGTTATCTCTGTGTTTAAGCCCTTTGCATGCTTAAAATAATAGTTTACCCTATAGAGTATAGCGATGATCTTGTTGAGCTGATCTCTCTCCAGAGCTTTCCTTGGGTAGACGATGAGGGCTTTTACCCTCTTCTCTCCCTCTCCTCGTAGCTTCGCTTTTATTATCTTAGCTAAAATCGGTATCAGGAAAGCGTAGGTTTTACCTCCAGATGTGGGAGCGGTTAGTATATAGGCCTTCTTGTCGCCCTTCAAGAGAGTCTTTATTGCTCTGAGCTGGAAGTCAGAGAAGCCTACTATCCTGCCCCGCTCCCTAGGATTGACATTTTTAAACATGGCGTACTCGAGCACTTCATACACTTCTGGATCCACTAGGTTCCTCAAGGCCGCGAAGGGGTGGTCGTCGAAGCGGGGTATCTCCTCGTCCCTAACATATACCTTAGCCTCAAGCGGGTACCTGAGGCTACCGTACTCTATTCTGATGTTAGAAGCCCTATATGCTATGTCGAAGTGAAGCGTCCTGTACCTATCGTCTCCTGCTTCCACTATGAAGCCTCTCTCTAGAAGCTCTCGAAAGACCTCCCTTGCCTCTGTTGGGGGTTTAGAGAGACTCGAGGAGATAGTGCCTATAGCCTCATTGTAACTGTACCAAGAATCCTCAAGACGCTCGTTACCATTAACATACTTCCTGTACTCAAGGTCGATAAGCGCGTGGTATGCATTAACAATCTCATCCTCGGTCGGAATGTTCACCACCATATACTAAATAAGTAATTGTTCTGTACTTTCTATAAATTTTGTGGTTAATGTTATATGAGGGCAACAACTGAAGAATATAGAGGGCATGAGAAGAGGAACTCTAGTGTATCCCTTCACGCTACTAAATAAAAGGTTGCAAGAATGTGTGGCAAGGAAGCTACGCGAGCCGACGGAGATACAGAGTCTCGCTATACTGGAGATCCTCAGAGGCAAGAACGCTCTGTTAATAGCTCCGACAGGCTCTGGGAAGACCGAAGCCGCTCTCTTACCCATACTAGACCTCATCTATAGGAGGAGCTGCGAGGTGGACGGAGTAAAGCTCGTCTACATTAACCCTCTGAAAGCGCTTACTAGAGACCTGAGGGATAGGATAGAGTACTACGCTACCTTTCTAGGCCTTAAGGTCAGACCTTTGTATGGTGACGTGGTAAAGACTTACAGGAAGCCAACTCCTGATATAGTGGTGATTACCCCGGAGAGTCTGGAGATAGTTCTCGACTGGTCGCCCAAGTGGTGGCCGCATCTAAGAACCGTTAGGTGGGTCATCGTTGACGAGGTACACGAGCTGTTGATGTCGAAGAGGGGCTACCAGCTTCTGGTGCTACTAGAGAGACTTAAAGAGCTTACACGAGCGAGACTTCAGAGAGTAGGTCTTTCAGCCACCGTAAGTAATCCATCAAAAGTAGCAGAGCTACTAGGAGGTTCCGACGGTGATGTTAAAGTTATAGAGGCAAGCGAGAGGAGGCGCTACAAATTCGAGGTGAAGCTCAGCATACCTGAAACAGACGAGGAACGCGAGGACCCGTTCCTCGCGGGGGCTAGAGTGATAGCAGACTGCGCCCGAGGAGGTGAGAAGATCCTCATATTTACCAACTCAAGGTGCTCTGCGGAGAGGCTGCAATTTGTGCTAAGCGATATGGCTGTGGGCTGTAGTGTTCACCATGGCTCAATCGAGAGAGAAGAAAGAGAGGTCTTTGAGGACACATTTAAAACTGGGCTCCTCAGATGCCTAGTAGCTACCAAGACTCTCGAGCTAGGTATAGACATAGGAGACGTAGACCAAGTAATTCAGTATAGGTCCCCCGGCCAGGTTTCTGCGTTGCTACAGAGAGCCGGCAGGAGCAAACACAGGCCAGGCCAGGAGTCCGAGTGCAAGATAGTCTCAACAGACATTGAAGACTACCTAGAGAGCATAGCCATTGTAAGCTTAGCAAGGAAAGAGAGACTTGAAGAACCAATTGTGATAAGCAAGCCCCTAGACGTGCTGGCCAAGGAGGTTATAGGAATAGCGTTGCACAACTATAAGCTAAGACGTTTCTGGAAGAGAAAGCGCAGTAACGGCTTCACCCTTATGACAACCGACCAAGCCTATAGGGTCATAAATAGGTCAACAATATTTAGGAAACTTACGACAGAGGAATTCAATGATGTTCTATGGCTCCTCGCTAACGAAAAGATAATTAGCATAGAAGGCCGCGTACTATTACCTGGGCCGAGATTCTGGAAGGTGTGGAGGTTTGACCAAGATGAGAGTAATGGTCAGTCACTGAGTTTCAGCGAGTTCTTCAGTATGATACCCAAGAAGGAGACTTTCACTGTTATTGAGGAGTACGGATTGGAAAAGTATAGGAAGATCGGGGAGCTGGACTCCTCCTACGTCTACAGAGCACTGTCCAACGGCATGGTAATCAGGCTTGCTGGGCAGAACTGGAAAGTAGTGGAGATAGATGAAAAAGAACATGAAGTGATAGTCGTCAGAACAGACGAAGAGGGTGCGCCTCCGACTTGGAAGGGAGAAGGCCCACAACGACCCAAACTGGTAGCGGAGAAGATGCTAGAAATACTCAGGATGATCAAGGAGGATCCAAGTATCTTAAAGGATTATGGCGCCGACGAAAAAACCATCGAGCTTGTGAAGGAATACGTCTCTAAGCTGAGCCATGAGTATATAGAACCAGTTCTAGGAGGTAATATAGTCGTCGAGAGGATACCATTCGCGAAAACAACAGTCTTTATAACTTTCATGGGTGAGCAGGTGAATAGGACGCTTGCGGCCGCTGTTTACGAGAAGATAGCTGAGAAGAGCCTGCTCGTAAGGTACGTGATCGCTCCACATGGATTCGCTGTGAGGTCGGAGATATTTGATCCTCTCAAAGCGTTTAAGAGCTTAAGCCCCAATGAGTTAGAGAAGCTTGTTGAGAGACATGTCTATGAGAGATCCCCATACACTAGGCTGGTTATGGATCAGCTTAGAGAGCACTTTGGCTTTCCATCCGACGAGACGCTAATCAGGAGGGAGGCGGCTAGACAAGCGATTCTGCTCTACTATGATATACCCACCTCCCTTGACGTAGTGAGGAAGTTAAGTGAGGGAGAACTAAGTGCAGTGATCATAATACGGGATAAGCCTAGTAACTTAGCAGAGAGCATAGTCAGGTACCCGTTCGAAAGGCCATGGCAAGAGTCCCTCAAAGCGATACTCGAAGAGGCTCTATTAAGAACAAGGATTACTACTTTTGATAAGATACTCGAATATAGCTGGAGTAGCCCCTTTGATGTAAAGAAGGAGCTACAGAAAATCGCGAAAAGGAGATCGATCTTAGCTGTTTTGGATCCAGATACTAGAGGGTGGACAGTGGCAAAAATTCCTCTTAAGGAGGAATGGGTTACCGTGAGAGTGCCTGTCGCCACTAAGTACTTTATCGTACAGGGGAAGGAGGACTTGAAAGTATTTGAGAAAGAGATATTAGGAGAGGTGACTAAGATCCTGAAAGAATTAGCCAGTAAAGGTGCTAAAGTAGAGGTAACGTTTTACAAAGAAGAGGGGGGCTTCGAGCAAAGATACTCGTTTGCAATAAATAAGGTTCTGCCTATCATTCTAAGACCGTTAACTGTGAAACTAAGAACAAGCCTAGGCGATTATGTACACGTAAAAGTGCACATAAAAGGAGAAAATACGACGATTATCCACAGAAATGTACCCATTCACTATGCGGATAAGGTAGTAATGGCCTTATTATGCTCGTTAGTTAAGATAAGCGACAGGATTAAAGGTGGAAAGAGACAATACGTATTTGAGCTCCCCTAACTTAGGGCTTAGCTTCTCAGCCTGTCAAACATCTTCCTCAAGGCTATTCTTCTAACCTCCTCACGTATCTTAGCGTCAGGTACCGTAATTTCTACCAACCTATTAATTTCGTCTTTTAGCCTATTGAGATCTTTCTTGAAGCTACTGACAGCCTCTATAGTGAGTTTTTCGTCCGCTGGGACTCTAACCTGGTTCTTACCACAGAGAATCGAGTAGTAGATGTATTCAGCGATAAATTGATCCCAACCGCGATATAGCTCTCTTCCGCCCGTCTTCACGTAAAAACCGTCTAGATCTGATCCCATAACCACATCCTCAGTTTTAAGAGCTTTTAATTCTAACATGAAAGATTCCGGCTCTCTCGATAGGTAATCTTCAGGAAACCTCTTTATCGATACAACACTTGCTCTTTTCACTATACTCTCGGCAATAGCTTCAGGATCTACGTCCCCTTTCTTCTTCTTTGCCCTAACCGAGGCGGCACGCTTTATCCTCGATGCTACCAAATCAACAATAGCACGATAAACCTCCAGTCTCTCTTCTTGGGTTAACTCAAGTACATCAAAGAAGACTTCGTCCAGTTTTAACCTGCAGCGATTTACACTGTCTAATTTAACACTCTCTTTCAACGACTCAATATCTGTTCTTTCTAAGTCTTTCTTTTTGATACGTTGTCCTAAAATCTCATCAAATATTGAAGTTACTCCTCTTTCTTTAATCTCTTCGAATACATTCTCTAAAATAGATGCAATATTCCTATCGTTTAAAAGCTCCTCAGGATTTACTATAGGTAGTTTCTCTATCATCCATACGTCGGTATCTAAGACACCTTGTCCTAGACCGGATCTTCCGAATAATTCTATAATAAGTGCCGCGATAGTGGAATTTAAGTACGCACATAGCGGCTTTACGTACTCAAGCTTAAATGGAATAATTCCAAATAGTGTATCGTTTTCCAGAACTCCATAGGGATTATAAAATGCAATGAATCTATCCCAAAATCTTCTGGGAAATAGTATAGGAGCGGGGGTTATCACGCCAAGGTCATACCATCTCTTCCTAGATCTACAGGTAGGTCTCCTGTGGTATCCCTTTTCCTCTCCATACAAAATATACTTGAGAACATTTGTACCGCGAAGCTGTTCCTTATTCTTATCTATGATGAGTACCCTATGTTTCAGCTTACTCGGGTCAATTGTAATTGTTCTACTGTCCCTCGGAGATTTAATAACGTAGTTAGGTACGCATTTACCTGTCTCTTCATCTATATGGGTCCAGAATTCTAGCTCTATTCTCCATTTTTTAATTTCTTCCTCTGTTAAGTAGAAGAATTCATCAGCGCCTGTGGTATATCCTCTCCTGACTCTAACGACTCTACCTAGTGGAATCAATAGTTGTTGTCCTCTCTTTAATATTTTGAAAAATATCTCCGGGGCTCTAATGTACTTACCCCACTTTGCTCCAATATACTTGTCCTTTTCATCGTCATATCCTTCATCCCATAGCTCGGCTTGTTTCTTTGGGAATATTCTTATTTTATCATCTTCATAGTACTCTTCGGTTTTTTCAATGAGCTTAACTAACTTGTCAATTGACTCCCAACGTATTTTCTCCTTTTCAGCCTTCCCACTCTCTATTTCCGGGATAAGTTGCCTTAGGGGAACTTTCAGCTGTACAAACTTGACAATGTTCTCGTCCCTTGCTTTTTTATCACCACATTTCTCTAGTATGGTTATAGCTGTTATGATATCCGCGTCCTCAAACCATCTCTCAACCTTCGACTCTATGATAGCTATTATCTTAAAATTCTTGAGAAAGTACTCTTGCAGATATTTGCCGAAGTCGACGTCAAGCCAGGAGTTCGACGTTACTAACCCTACCCTCCCTCCCTCTTTTGCAAACGATCCTCCATGATAGAAGAAATACGTGTATATGCCTGATCTCTTGCCCACATCTATTCCATGGGCTCTTTTCACTAGTTCTCTGAGCCGCTCCTTATACTTCTCTATGAAGATATGTTCCATTTCTTCCTGTCTCGTGTAGGGTGGATTAGTTACCACGATGTCAAAGTCTGCAGGAAATTCTACCTCCAGCTCTTCCCTATGTATTCCCGGGATCTTATAGGCTAACTTGTAGAGCAACGTTCTAGTGCCCGGCTGTATTTCAAAGAAGTCTCTGCATGCGATGTTTGGCCTATTCTCCAGAGCTTCTAAATTTCTTATTACGAGGTTTATCTCGGAGAGGTGTGCGGGGAACTTCGCTACGTCCACACCCCATAGCTCGTTTATCAGCTCACCATGGGGCTTGTAAGCCCTGTCATACTTACCCTCCTTATAAAGCTTCTCTGCAAGATATCTCTTTCTCTGGTAAGCTCTGACGAGGAATGTCCCTGAGCCGCAAGCCGGATCAAGCACCTTAGTATCAGGATGCTTGACTGTAAAGCCTAAAATCAGATCTACTACGTCAGTCCTCGTAAAGTACTGGCCCAGCTTGTGCCTCTCGATTTTCGGTATTAGTTTCTCAAAAACTTTACCTATGATGTCATAGCCTATTTCAGAGAAGTCATACTTGTTCAGCTCTCCTATTAGCCTCTTCAGTTCATCTACAGCCTCGTCTGGTATAGGTATAGTTTCTAGGAAATCTGCGGCAAATATGATTCCGTAGCCCAGCCTTATACCCGTGTTAAAGTATTTTTGCAATCGCTTTTTCAGCTCTTCACCTGTAGTTATTCCGCTAACGTCTATGAGCTCTAGTCTAAATCTAGACCTCAGAACATTATAGAATAGCAATTTGTTAATTAGGAGATAAACCGTCTGTCTCGCTAGTCGATCGTAGTCTTCCTCAGAATCGCTGAAAATCCAACCTTGATTTACAAACCATTCGGCGACCTTACTAAGAAAATCAGGGTCTTCTTCTTTCTTCTTCAAGATATAAAGCGAGACGGGAATGTATAGAGCATCTACAGCGCTTCTTAACCTTAAAACCATTATCTCATCGGGGTATAGTTTAGGTAGTACATAGACCTCGGGTCTTGGTAGCTTACGCTCGTAGAAACTTGCTAGCTCAGTTAGGAATTCTAGTATGAAAGCCTTGATAGCTCTCTCTATTTCTGGTTTTTCAACGTCAACAGGCAACTTCACGTCGACTACGTCCCAGTGCTTCAGCCTTCTGTCAAGCAGGCTAGTCCCAGGCTTGAAAGTCTCCCATAGGACTAGCTTGTTCAGGTTCCAAGTAGCGAAGAATGGTATCCCGGCCAGCGCCGCCTTCTGGAGCGCATCATTAACTAAGTCGTCGCTGTATACATCGATTGTAGGCACCTTAAGCTCTATTAGACAAGCTATTCTATCGGGCTTCTTGTACCATACTACGAGATCTGGATATCTCCTAAGACCCTTCGGGGTGCTTATCTTGACTTCCTGCTCAACAGCCTCGAAGAGGAGATTGTGCTTCTTGATTATCTCGTTCATCCAGATAAGGATCTTTCCTTGCAACCACCGCTCATCGTAGCTTATTCTAGCCATAACATGCTCACTATAAAATATTTTATAGAGTCCCTATCTTAATCTTTCCTTTGAAACAGCATGAACATGCCTAACGTGTAAAGGGTAATAGCTGTACGCCAGGCATTTTTACCATCCACAATTCTTTTTATGTAAAAGCCGATGGTAACATACGATGCGATAATTACATTGTATACCTAAGGTAAAAGTGAGGACAAATTACATGAAATACAAGCCTGAGATTTACAAGCAATATTTACCCATTATTAAGCCGAGTATAGAACTTAGTGAAACTGAAATTAAGGCATTACTTGCATATTTAAACTCTACTTTCAATTGGCTATGGCTAGAACATATGGGCAGGAGAACAGGCGGTGGTATAATAGCTCTTGAGGTCCAACACGCTAGGAATATGCCTGTTATTAATGTTAAGAAACTCTGTAAAGAAGATGTTGAAGAATTAGCACGATTATTCGATGAACTTGAATCAACTGCTAGGGAAGGATCTTGGAGAAGTAAAGCAGAAATGTTTAAGGATTTAAAGGATATTTTCATAAAAATAGACCAAAAAGTAGCGGAGATCTTAGGAATTCCAGTTGACGTCGAATTGTTATGGAGTTTTGCATGGGAGATGATGGAGAGGAGAGTCCAAGGTGCTAAAGGACCTACAAGACCTGGAGCTGAAATAACTATTGGCGTGAGAAGAGAAAGGCGTAGGAGAGGTAGAAGAGGTACTACCTCTGAAAGTCCCCCTGGGATACCCCTAGATAAATGGCTAAGACCAGAAGAATGACCTAAAGTAATCAGTCTAAGTTTCTCAATAATTCTATCTCTCAGTAATATTTCCAAACTTTCAGTCTTTCTATTAGAATCTGTAATTTATGGGTAAAGTTAGGTCTTAGTTTATGCCTATCTTTGTTAGTAAAGATAGACAGTCTTCCCTCTACGTTCTCAATAAGCTCCTGCTCAAGGGATCACAGTAAGTTTCCTATTTTAAAAGCTTAGTTGATAGGGGTAGTAGTTTGATCACCACACACTAGTACTCATCTCCATTTAAAAGTAGAATATAGTTTGGGGAGATTGAGGTTTTGGATTGATACATATGCTCCACAAATTTATGGTGAACTAGTATTAAGGACAGAAAAGAGAGGTTTAAGGTTTACTTCGCACATGAGCTTACGGTTATAAAAGGAAAAGTGAGTTTAGACATAGCTATCCTGAGCTTCATCGTAAACTCATATGCGCCTCCGCTACTACTAGGTAAGACTATTCAGAGAGGAGTTAAGGCTTACCTGTCTATAATCGAAGAATTTGGATTAAACCCCTTGTCTCACTTTTGAAGTTCTGAGACACTCTTGAAGTTGTAACTTAAGCCATCCCCTTATTGCTCTGAATGGTCTTAGATATATTCTGTCTTCTTCAAGTCCCTCCTCAAGTAATTTAAGGATTATATGCTTCTTTCCTCCATTCTTTGGAGATTTAGCAGTAATTCCTGACAGGTATTCAAAAAGATCATCGGCGAGAACAGCTACATACGCCTTAAACAACCTATCACAACCGAGAGCCTTTATCATATAAAACCCTCCAATAGCATGTATTAACCCCTGCACAGAGTTCACTACATCCATTACTACAGCATCGTCTTTGTAGGGTCCTACTTTTACGATTAAATCCGGTATGTAGAAACCATAACAATGACCGGTGCATCTTGTCAGCCTTAGCTCA
>QMSC01000012.1 GCA_003649515.1 Thermoprotei archaeon
CCCTGTAGTAGTGCCTTATCTCATCTACTGCTGATGGGTAGTGTACCTTGATATCTCCAGATCCGCTGGATTCAGCTACCTCACTACCACCAGCGTACAGCTCTATCCTAGAGTTAGATGGCATGTCCTCGAATAGAAAGTACTTTGCTACAGTCTTCACGTAGTCCATGAAGGTCTGATATCTTCCCCTGCGGGAGTGGTAGAGGGAGAAGTGCTGGACTGGAAAGTGTACACCTACCCCGAGCGATCCCCCACTCCCACCGAATACTGGGATAGCCTGAATAGCAGTACCGTTCTTCGCACTCCTCACGACCACATCGTATACGGTATCCGAGGAGAGGCATGGAACCTTTAACTCATCCACCACAGTATCGTCCACTATCACCTTGATTGAGAGCTTCCAGCCCCCATCGAAGACCCTTACCATCTCCACCCTATCATCCCACTCAGAGTAGAGCCATATCCAAGTGTTTGAGGCGTAGTACCACCTAACCCTTACCTCCCACTCACTTAGTACCGCTTTCGAACTCACTCCACCATAGGACTTGACCCTCAACCACCCATTGTCCACTTCTACACTATCACTACTACCCCACTTCGATGGGTCTGGCTCTCCAGAGTAGCTGAAGTCATCGTAGATAGTCCACTCCCCCTCGACATCCCTCCTATAGTCGAGTACCTTTTCCCTGTACTCTATTGAGGGGTAGGTCAGGTAGTGTATGGGCTTGGGTGCGACCTCTATTCCTCCCCCTTCAGTAGTCTCAAGCCCCGCACAGAGCCATACGTGAGTACTGTTACCCATGATCCTGATTACGGGTCCAGTATCTGTAGACGGTATCGGTATCCTAGGATCCTCTACTACTCCCCTACCCTCCCTACCAGCATAGTACACTACTACAGTACCATCACCCCTCAGCTCTACCACAGCCCCTACTCCTATGTCCACTACCCTAGAGCCATGAGTACTCCCTATCAGGTACGCTACCTGCTCTGCTAGTGGGTTCAGGTCTGGCTCGGGTCTTATCAGGATTGGTAGTAGGCATGAGATAGCTACTAGGCATACTACTAGCATGGATACCTCTAATGACCTCATCGATAAATACCCTATTTAAAAGGTATGGCTAAGTACCTATCTACTGCAGAAGAGCGAGATGAGTGACTTATAGACCGCTAAACTCACAATAAAGTGATCAAGCAGAGAGAAGTAGAAGTATTAGTTGATATTAAAATTGATAAACTAGTAGAGGATATGAGGAGGGAAATTGAGGAGTTCATCAGGAATTACGGAAAGTTAACCGCAGAGGCCAGTATGTCTAGAATCGATCTAGAATGCATTTTTTTGTACCACACTCTAGAGGTAAGGAGAAGCTGGGATTTAGGCGACGTAATAGAGCTCTCCATGCCCATGCTGGTAAGCCTCATCCCATCCACATGCCATCTGCAATACATGCGGGGTAGCCATAAAGTGAGACCCCTTGTCTACTGCCTCGAACAGGTAGACAAACCAAGGCACGATGTGTGGGATCTAGCGATACCATTAGATGCAAAGCTTGAAGCACAATATGACCCCCCACGACCTGCTAGGAGGTATCATGCTCATCAAAGGAGAAGCCTTCATGCTGGATAGAAGCCCATGGAAAGGGTATCTCTACCTTCCAGTGGAGAAAGTCCAGCTCAGGATGAAGCCAGCAAAGCTCACAGCCATCCCATATTATGCATGAGCCAACAGGGAGCCCGGCCCTATGATTATCTGGATACGCGCCCTTAGTAGAAAGCATTCTACTCAGTTAGTTACACCTTTATATAAGGTCGCTGATAGGGTCAATGATTTTTTCTTGAAACTGTCTCCTCAGCAGATAATTGAGCTAATCAGGGAGGATAGAGAGTGGTGGTAGTAGAAAGGGAGACTATAATGGATTTAACATATTCATGGATTCTTTAATATGCTTAAAAGATAGGAAAGTTTTAGACTACGACGCACCTTATGCCTAGTAACCTGCAGACTTCAATCATCTCCTCCACATAGTCTTCCATAGGCAGCTACCCAGTGGAATCCTACGAGGTTATTCCACAGCTTTCGGCCATCTGAAATTTCGACTTCAAACTGATTGCGGCATATGGGATAGTCAGTATTTCTGGTGATGCGGCCTTTCATTATGACCATTGTCTCTAGCTCAAACCCGGGATCAATCATAGTGATCTCCTCCCCCTCCTTATGTAAAGCTTGAACGCCTACGCCACTGCGCAGGGCATCCTGGTTCCGTAAGATAAGAGGTCTCTCACCACCTTCATACCCTTCTAGTCTAAGAGGCGAAGTGCAGTGAGCCAATATGACCTTATTTACCTCTGGATGAACTATAGGATCTAGGAACATCACGGGCCTGTTAGATACGTAGCACAGGAGAAGCTGGGCAGCAAATGCACTGAAATCCCCCTCACAGCCAGCTACTATCCCCTCATCGTTCAGTAGACTTAGGGGCAGGCAAGGCGGGGTGCCTGCGATACCTGGGAACGTTATGAAGCAATCCGAGATCGTTATTGCGTTGGCTTTCTTCTCCCTAAGCAATCTTTTAAGCGCGAGATACGCGATCGCCGCATTCAACAAATCTTCTTTACTTGGCTCTACGATCTTAGAGGCTTTGTTTATGATAGCGTCCGCGAGTTCCTTAGCTTCCCTAAATGCTTCTTTGTCATCTCTGATCTCTTCCAAGATCTTCTTGAATCGAGAGTAGCTAGCATACCTCACTTTGAACCCCAGCTTTTTCTGCGCAGCACGTACTTCACGGTATCTCATCTGCCATCCATAGGGCACACCTAGGCAGAGACATACGGTCTCCCTGGCTCGCTTTAGCGCGTTGAGTGCTCTGAGGATTCTCAGAACTCTCCCATAATTATCAAATACTACGAAGATGTCTCGGTCCTTAACGAATATAGTATCCGTCTCGCCCCTTAGGAATCTAGGATTGACTACCTCAGCCTGCGCGTAGAGGTGCTCTCCAAGGTATAGCTTAATGAATATTATGGTCGGTTTATTCAAAGCGCATACAGCTTCAAGAATATTTGCAAAGTCGCATGTCCCGAAGACCATGATAGCATCAGAATCCTGGAGCTCATCGGCTATCTCGAAGACCTCATCCTCGGTGCTGATGATATAGCCACCTGAGAACTCAAGGTCGAACTCACTTACCTCTCTAAGCTTAGTAAGCTCTCTTTCGACGATCTTGCGCTCTTCCTCTACATCCTCTCTGCTTGTAGCGAATCCCCACAGATATACAGGGGTCAAAGGCTGACCGAATCGCCGTCTAAATGGAGGCTTAGTAGCCTCGTAGAAAGTTAGTAGATACTTAACTTTGAAGACCATAAGAGGCCCCAATCAATAGTATTGATAATGATTATTTAAGTTTAAGCATTCATTATAGACGACTTTTCTAGCATTAAGTTCACTAAATATTCGATTTCTGGAGGAATAAGGCCTATAGAAGTGAGCTGATTAGAAGATCCTCCTCACTAGGTGTATAGATAACATGCTACCTCATGATTATGCTCTATTTCAACTAGATAAGGTTCTTCTTTTAGACATCTTTCTTTTCTGAAACGACAGTTATCATAGAAAACGCAGCCACGGGCATGCCTGCTAGGTCCGGTTATTACCTTAGGGATTATTCTTTCCCTCCATCTCCTTTCAGGGTCAGGTATCGGGATTGAATTTAGTAGCATCCTCGTATAAGGGTGCGCAGGATTATTGATAATGGAATCCGTAGGTCCTCTCTCCACTATCCTACCACGGCAGAGTACCATGAGGGTATCACTTATATAGTAGGCCTCGGACAGGTCATGGGTTATGTAAAGGCATGAGGTGCCATAGGCTTTTTTGAATTTTAAAAGCTCATTTAGGAATCTTGCCTTGAGGGATACATCGACCATTGATAGGGGTTCGTCAGCAACTATGAGCCTGGGCTTGATTATATGTAATCTGGCTAGCATTATCCTTTGACGTTCACCCCCGCTTAATTGATGAGGGTATCTACCAAGGATGTCCTCTGGCCTTAAACCTACTGCCATCATGGCTTCTTCGATGAGCTTTTCCGCATCCTCCTTGGAGGAGGCGAGGCGAAAAGTTCTTATTGGTATTCTGAGCACTCGATCAATTCTATAAAAGGGATTATAAGCGTTATAGGGATCCTGGAATACAGGCTGTACATTCTTTCTATACTCGATCCATTCCTCCTTTGATAGCCTGAAGATATTCCGACCTTTGTATCTTATCTCCCCGCTTGAAGGATTTATTAATCCTAGTATCATCCTAGCTATGGTGGTCTTGCCGCTTCCGCTCTCGCCTACTAATCCTATAAATGCGCCTTTGTCCGGTATGATGAATGAGATGCTACGCACGGCCTCTATGTATCTCTTTCTTATGAAACCTACGGAATATATCTTCGAAACGTTATCTACTTCTAGTAATGCCCGAGCCATACTTTCAGCCCCAAAGATGACATGCTACCAGATGTCCCGCTCCTAAGCTCTTTAAGGAGGGTTCCTCATATCTACATCTCTTCTTTGCAAGAGGGCATCTAGAATGGAATCTACAACCACTAGGCCATCTTAATGGGCTTGGAGCCAGCCCTGGAATCCCTCTTAATATCTTCTTCTCCAGCCTCGGTATGGAGTCTATCAGCATTCTAGTGTATGGATGCGCGGGCTCCTTGAAGATGTCATGAACATCACCTACCTCTATTATCTTCCCGGCGTACATTATGGCGATCCTGTCTGCTATTTCAGCATGTGCAGCCATATCGTGAGACACCAGGATCACACTTGAGCCATAATCATCCCTTAACTTAGCTATTGTTAGCAGGACAGTTTTCTGCATGACTATATCGAGTGCGGTCGTAGGTTCGTCAGCTACTACCAGCTCCGGATTTAGGGACATAGCCATGGCTATTATGACCCTCTGTCTCATCCCACCGCTAAGTTGGTGAGGGTACATGTCTGCAGTCTCGCTCGGTAATCCCACGGCTTCAAGTAATTCCAGGGCTCTTTTCTCCGCTTCTTCCTTATCGAGTATGCCATGATCTATCATCACGTCGATCATCTGATCCTTGACCTTTATAACTGGGTTTAGCGAATTCATGCTACCTTGAGGGATATATGCTATCTGTCTCCATCTAATTTTGCGTAGTTCCTCTTCGCTAAGGCTCAGTAGATCTATGCCCTTGAAGATGACCTTACCACCAGCTATGAAGCCAGGAGGCTCGACTAACCTTAGAATGCCCTCAACAAGGGTAGACTTTCCGCAGCCTGACTCTCCTGCTAAGCCTAAGATCTCTCCTTTATTCACGGTGAGGTCGACTCCATCTACTACCCTATAGTCTCCCCATATGGACTTGTAGTATACTCTCAGATCCTTCACTTCAAGTATAGGGTTCGACATGGCTATAGCCCCGTAACCCTCTTCAACCTAGGATTAGCGACCTCATCAAGTCCAGAATGTATTAGGTAAAGCGAGGAGAATATCAACATGAAAACTAATATTGGTGGGAACCACCACCACCATAGATTTCTAATCAAGGCCAAGTGCACTAGAGACCAGTAGAAGATTATCCCTAGGGTGACTTCCATAGGCCCTAGTCCCAGAATCCCTAACCCTATCTCCGCCAGTATAGCCCATGAGACCAAGCTAGCAAAGTTGGCCCCTATGTACGGTAACATGTTAGGTATCAGCTCCTCGAATATAATCCTTAAGTCGTTTAGGCCCGATGCTTTAGCTAAGTTTACGAACTCCTTCTCCCTTAGACTCAAAACCTGGGATCTTATAACTAGCGTGGCAAACGGCCAGCTAAAGGCGGATATTATTAGCGCTAGCATGTGTATAGTGATAACCCTTATACATGCTGAGACCAATATCATCACAGGGAGTGCCGGTATCACCAGGAATATCCTCGTGATGCTACTTATGATTGCATCAAGTCGTTTTCCGCCGTAGTACCCAGCTATGAAGCCTAGCGCTACGCTTACTAGCGTAACTATAAAACCCACTATGAAGCCTACCTGAAGCGAGTTAAGGGTTCCTACTAGCAACTCGGAGAAAACATCCCTACCAAAGCTATCCGTACCTAGTGGATGCTCTAGAGTAGGAGGTCTATCAGGGGGGAGATACCCCACCTGCCTGACGTCATAAGGAGAGAGCCTAGAGCCTATTAGGGATATTATACATACTGAGAGCAGCAATAGTAAACCTGACTTAAACTTGGTACTCCTAGAAAGATCCTTGAAGATCATAGACTCCTTGACCATGACCAAGTAGCGACGAGCGAAGCCTAACAGTGTCATCCACCTCCTAAGAGTACCTTATCCTGGGGTCTATTAAGGGGTAGAGCAGCTCTATTATGAATATGGATGTGAGGACTGCAGTCACCGTGATCAGGAAGATGCCTTGAATCATAGTATAGTCTAGGCATGATATAGCCTGGAAGAGTAACCAGCCCATCCCCGGATATGCGAAAATTACCTCAACTAGGAGGGAGCCCGCAACGATGTTACCTATTGATAGAGCGAGACCTGTAGTCTGCGGTAAAATGGCATTTCTAAGAGCATATAGCCTGAAGATACGAGCGGGTTTTAGCCCCTTCGCCTTAGCTAGCCTTAGGAAGTCCTCCCCTAGCACATTAACCATGAATGCTCTCATGCTTAAAGCCCACCCTCCGGCCGACGAAAGCACAACGGATAAGGCTGGTAAAGTCGAGTGCCAAAGAATATCGAGAATGTAGTTGAGACCTCCGCTTACGCTAATGCTATATCCTCCAGAGAAGGGAAATAACGGTATCAGGAATACGAACAAGTATACGAGGATCAACGCAAGCAAGTAGTATGGGGTTAGACTCAGATAAAGAGCTAAATAATAGAGGCCTTGAGCTATCCTTGAATTCCGGCTCCATCCCAGAAATGCTCCGAGGAGGGTTCCTAGCGCGAAACTTATGATACATGAAACCCCTAAGAGCCCTATACTCCACGGAAGATGTCTGGCTATCAGCTCCTGAACCGTTACAGGGAAGCGTGTCATCGAAACCCCTAGGTTGCCATGCAAGAGCTGAACTAAATAATAGATGAACTGGGTTGCAATATCCTTGTCCAGCCCGAACTCTCTTATATATTCTTCCACG
This sequence comes from Thermoprotei archaeon, assembly GCA_003649515.1. GTDB lineage: Archaea > Thermoproteota > Thermoprotei > Thermofilales > B20-G17 > B14-G17. Next base: position 7,161 of record QMSC01000012.1, read on the forward strand.
AACTCAACGACTCCTACCGAGATCGCCTGCTGTCTTAGTAATTCCTTAAGAACTTCCGCTGGATTACCTGGTATCAAGCGAATAATAACGAAATTGAGAGTAATCGCAGTGAACATGGATGCTAGATACATGCATATCTTTTCAGCAAAGTATCTTTTCAATCCCATCAGGAAAAAAAGAGATTTAATCCTAATAAGTCTTGCGTCTTCTTCTGTAATAAACTAGGATCCCTATGGCTATGATCACGACGACTACTGCTACTCCTATCCACATGTACATAGCTATGGGGGCTACAGCCTCTAGATGAGCTTCTAGCACGTGATCTTTATCCATAGTTATAGTATATGATGTCTCCTTGCTTACTACCTCGCCGTCTAGAACCCAATGCTTGAACCTGTAGCCTGGCGCTGCTGAGACCGTGACTGTTATACTCTTGCCTGCTACGATCTTGTGGATACCTGCGGGAGGACTGGTTGTTCCTCCTTCGCTGGGGTACACCACTATAGTTAGGGTGTATTTAGGCAAAGGCCTAAAGTGTGCGACAAGAGTATGCGATTTCTCCATTGTTATAGTTATTGTTCTTTCCTCACTTATCCTGACTCCATCAAGCTCCCAATAATCGAACTCGAATTCTTCGGCTGGAGTGGCAGTTATAGTTATGCTCTCTCCAGTGGTGTACTTGTATACTCCAGGTTCTGGAGTAGTACTTCCTCCCTCCGCTGGCTCAGCAAGGATAGTGAGCGTTTGCCTCGCGGGCTTGATCCTTAGCAGTACGAAGAGGAAATTCTGGAGCCAGCAGAAGGGCTGTATGTACGGATTATCAGTTGTGGGCCAGTTTGTCCAGTAATAAGTGTCGAAAGCTATGAGTTTTCTGCTATTGACCAGCGGGATATCTGGTAAGTGCTTTAGCCAGATTGCCATGGCATCCCTAAATAGCTTCTTAAACTCCGGATCTTCTGGTCTTAGGGCCTTAAGCTTGGAGACTGTCTCGTTGAATTCAGGATGCGGCCAGCCAGCCCGGATAGTGTCAAGAGTGATGTACGGATCTACAACGCAACCACATATGAACCATACGGCCATATCATACTTTCCGGTGACGATAGCGCTAACCGCTGGCCCCCAATCTAGGTTCTTAATTGATACATCTATACCGAAGCGCTGGAGCTGAGCTGCGAGAACCATAGCTATTCTCTGGAACTCAATGAAGGGGGAGAGAGTGATCAGGGTAGCTTCAAGGCGGGTACCCTTAGGTGTCACCCAAATGCCATCTGAGCCTTTCTTGAAGCCTAGCTTCTCGAGGATCTCCTTAGCCTTTTCCGGATTGTACTCAGTAGTATTGTACTCTTTAAGAAGATCTTCTATCGTCACAAGGTATGGCATCAAGGACTTAACAGTTTCAAACAGAGTAGGAACCTTTGTAGTCGATCCTTCATATGCTATCCTTATTATCTCATCCCTATCGATCGCTAGGGATAGGGCCCACCGTACCTCGGTTATATTCCATGGGTACTTATTCCTATTAAGCTTCAGGTACCTTGCGCATCCGGCAGGGACATAAGCATATGGAGCTTCCTTATACCACGCTACTACATATGGGTTTAGTCCTCGGAGCGTGAGATAGCCGCTTACAGAGATATCACAGATCGCGTCGCGCTTATGCCTAGCCATAGCCATTATACGCTTTTCCTCTGGACCATACCATACGGCTATTATATACTTGGGAGCTGGCTTTACCCCGAAAACCTCGGTGGCCCACCAGTCATCTCTTCTCTCGTAGACGAACTCCGTTTCAGATGCCTTCACTAGCCTGTAAGGCCCTGTGAAGACTGGGGGGTAATTTTTGAACTTTAAGGGATCCTTACCTTCCCATATATGCTTGGGAACTATAGGTATTGCCTCTCCGATTCTCGCTACGAAGAATCTATAGAATGCATGGGGGTCTGGTTTTCTGAGATAGAAGACTACAGTGTAATTATTTATAGCCCTCACATCAGCTATCGTTGCATTTACATCCATAGACCAAAGTAGCCAGACTGAAGCATGCTCCTTGAGCATCTTGAAAGTGAACTCTATGTCCTTAGCGGTAAACGGTACGCCATCACTCCACTTGACTCCCTTTCTTACATATATCGTTATCTTCTTATAGTCAGGACTTATCTCGTACCCCTCTGCAAGCCATGGAATTATCGTCCCGTTTTCCCAGTTGAGGTAGAAGAGCTCCTCTTTAACCCATTGCCGAAGACCCTGGCTTCTATAACATCCCCATAGGAACGGATTCCACAGATCTGGGGTGAGAACTCTTCCTTCATCAATATCTACATAAAGTGTTTCCTCCCGTGGATATACCTCTTGCGCCTTGATTAGGTGTATAGGGGTTACTGAGAACCCTGAGATGCCAATCGAGATTACTATCAGCAAGGCTAAAGGAAATGTATGCGATCTCATGTTAGGTCACCTCTAATATAGTTCTCTGGCTGGGAGTATATATGCGTTTTTATAACCCGTCCATGAGTCCTACTCAAAGTCCCTATTTCACATTCGCATCCTAGATCAAAAACAAGCTTTGACCTTAGTGATGAAAATCTAGATGAATTCATCGCAGTGGATAACGCCCATATTTTCTTCCTTCTTCAAGCATCGCTAGATAGTTCCTAGGAGGTATGTAATTAGCTATAGTATTCCCCGATCCTAAAGCATATCCTCCTCCTGGAGCACACTTGCGGATTACTAGTCTGACGTACTCGCGTAGCTCCCTTTCAGGTAAACGAGCTAGCTTATCTACATCAACACCCCCGAGAATAGCGATCTTATCTCCATACCTCTCCTTGGCCTCGTAGACTGGCATGATGGCATCCTCGAATGAGTGCTTCGCATCTATCCCCACATAATTGATCAGATCATCCATGATAGCCTCGAGGTTCCCACAGCTGTGCAGGATGAAGGGAAGCCCCTTCCTATGAGCTACCTCCACGCACTTCTTCTGCCAAGGGAATACGTATTTACGGAGCATCTCAGGGGATATGAAGGTCCCCTTCCTGTAGCCCATATCATCGCCCATTCTTAATGCTCCAATCCTATCCATCTCAGCGATCACCTTATCCACGCTAAGTATCAGTGAGCCAATTCGGTCGAACATCTTCTGCACCAGCTTAGGATCCCTATAGAGAGCTCTGAAAAAGGGAGTGAAGCCCATAAGCCATACCACATGCTCCAATATACCACCACCCACTCCACCCACTATCTCCATCCCCTCAGGAAGATGTCTAGCCAGGAATTCGAAGCACCATAGATCCGCCGCCTCCTCAGGCTCCGGCCACGGATACTCCTCGAAATCCTCCATGCTCTCTATCGTGCCGAAATCCTCCCCCAGCCAGCTCCTCCTCTCCCTGCTCAGGATGGCGGTATCCTCGGCAAATAGCACATTTTTACGTGGCAGCTTAAGGGGAACCTCCAGCGGGACATAGTCATATCCCATCTTATAGTAAAACTCTATCAGGATCTGCAGATACTCCCTGCTACGCAACCTCTTTAGAGGATCGATCTTGGTTATCGGTCTGCCAGTGATCGCCTCTATCACCTCGTCATCCACGAAGTGCTCATAGAAAGGTACTCTATCCGGCTCACCCTCCCTCAAAAGAACCAGGAGAAGCCTATCAAAGTTAGGCTCTTTCATCCTCCTTCACCAATATTGAGATTCTCGCATCATTTTTATAAGTTTTAGCTTGACATGGCTCTCTAAGATAAGGAATAGCCTAAATCTACGCATGATGTAATATCTCAATAGTAGAAAGTTAAAAGTCCCTCAATAGCGAATTCAATCTCAGATGTGGTTCCTCGCTAACGAGTTGTCAAAAAACATAATGGCGATATTCAGGACGGCTCCTAGGGAGAAGGCCACTCTGGATGCCTAGGATAGAGTATTGGTACCATGTGAACTCCTCCTTAGGTAAGCTTTCCCTAAGGTACAGGAGGATGAGCCTCATCGACATCTACAGGGATCCTAAATGCGTGCTGGAGATTCTACATGAGCTATTACACCGAGAGCGCGGTGAAGGTGACCTATAGGGGGAGGTCGAGATCAAAAGTCATATAGGTATCACATACAGCGGGCCTGAGAGCAGGGCTAGGAGGAAGGTGATAACGATCATAAAGACTCCCTTAGGCGAGCTTAGGAAGGTTAAGCATGGGCGAGTGGGGGGTTCTCCTTCAGTATAGTGGAGTATCCCGTCAAGAGCGTAAGAGATTTCAAGATCCTAAGCTATGTGGCTGGAGACTCTTCCCATTTCCGTGCCTCTGAAATACTCTATTCAAGCATAGGAGTCGATCACATAGCCATAGCTCATGGAATTCGGCCTCGTCCTTCCTCTGAAGGGGGAAAGCCTAGGATTAGAGATGAACATCGAGTCCAGGATATTCAGATTCTCCGTCGCTAGCCTTCTCAGAAGCTCATCATAGCTTCTCGCATCCATCTTCTTCAAGATGTTAAGTAGTTGCAACGTCTTCCTGCTAACCTGTATTGTAATACATATACATAGTATAACTTATAGCGTATGATTGCCTACCTGAGAAAAAGGCGGGATTACGTTGATAGTAGGCTTGCAGAGATGAATAAGAGGACATATTATCGAGCAAGATAGTCCTATATACTATCCATGGGAGATTCATTAATTAAAAGTGACACTGTAAGATACTTAGAGGGATACTGAAGCGAGCGAAGAACATCTTTTACAGCGAGCGGACTAGAATAGAGCCTACCGCGATATATACCGAACCTGGGTCTACTATCTGATGAGAACACCTTCGCCTCCGAGTACATCAGCCTTCCCTTAGGCTCTCAAGAAATCTTTAACTGAGTGCATGCTAATATAATTTACAGAAGGTGATCTCCGCCTTGAATCCTAGGGAGCGGGTGCTTACAACCTTGGAGCATGAGGAGCCAGATCGTGTACCCCTAACCGACCACATATATATGCCCAAATCCCTTGAGGGCATCCTAGGGGAACCCGGGGTCAGGGTTGATACCCCCGAGAAATACATCAAGGTTCACAAGATCCTAGGGCTGGACATAATCTGTGCCTTCCCCGCAGCCTCTCCCATGACCCAGCTTGGGGAAAGAGAATATGTAGACGTATGGGGGATTAGATGGAGAGTTGTGGACGGGATGCCCTGGTATGTGGAGGGCACACTCAAGGATGCGGAGGATATCGAGAGACTAGCCATACCCGATCCCCACGAGGAATTCTGGTATAAGGCCGCCGAGAGGATCATAAAGCTGGTAGGAGGAGAGTTGGCCATAGCAGGGATCGTAGAAGGTCCCTTCACAAGAACCTGGATGCCCTTAGGCTTCACCAGATTCTCCAAGATGCTATACACTGAGCCATCCACTATTCGGAAGCTAATAGATAAGGTAACCTACTTCTTCATCGAACTCGGTAAGAACTTCATTGAGCGAGGGGTGGACATAATATGGATCCCGGATGACCTAGGCTATGTCAATGGACCTATGCTCAGTCCAGCCTTACTCCGTAGATTCTTCTTCCCCCGCCTCAAGGAGATGGTACATACCTTCAAGCGAAGAGGAGTAAAGGTTCTCCTACACAGCGATGGCCAGTTGATGCCAATAATGGAGGATATAGTGAACACAGGATTAGATGGAATCCATCCGATAGAGAGAGCAGCCGGGATGAGCCTCAAGGTCATGAAGGAGAGGTACGGAGATCAGCTAACACTCATAGGTAACGTGGGTGCCAAAACGGTATTGCAGAATGGCCCTCTTGAAAGCATCAAAGAGCAAGTCCTAGAGTGTATAAGTATAGCTGCCCCAGGCGGGGGATACATCCTAGCCTCGGATCACTCGATACACGAGGGGATACCCCCTGCTCACGTGAAATACATGTTCAAAGTGGCCAAACAGTATGGACGGTATCCCCTAAGGATACCTACTGCATAAGAGCCAGGACATCAGCTATATAGGTGACAAACTACTCGATGCTCTCTATCGACCTCAACGATCTTTGGACTCTCTTTAGAGCGTACATCCTTCTCGGGCATCTATCGTAGAATTTACAACCTTTCATTAATTCGGCTCTCCTCGAGAGCTCTATCCTGAGGAGCTTAATCTCCCTCCTTCCGTGCTCCAGATCGAGTATCGGTATAGAGTCAGTTAGTAGTTGGACATAGGGATGTAGCGGTTCGTTAACTATCTTATCCATAGAGCCTGCTTCTACTATGATTTTGAGATACATCACGGCGACCTCATTACTTATGTAATGGGCAGTCGATAGGTCATGAGTTATGTAGATGAAGGAAATACCCCATCTCTGCTTCAGATCTAGCATAACGTTTAATATCCCTGCTCTGAGTGAGACATCTATCATCGAGACCAGTTCATCGGCTACTATAAGCCTAGGCTTAACCATGAAAGCTCTGGCAAGCATTATTCTCTGTCTTTGACCACCACTTAACTGGTAAGAGTACTTTCCTTGGACTTCCTCCGGTCTAAGCCCCACTGTCTCCAGAGCCTTAGATACGAGCTCACTCGCCTCTTCATTAGACTCCGCTAGGTTGAACTTCTTTATAGGTATCTCGAGGACTCGGTCAACCTTATATAGCGGATTGAAGACGCTATAAGGATCCTAGAAGACTGCTTGAACCTCTTTCTTATACTTTCTCCATTCTTTCTTACTCATTTTCCAGAGAAGTGTGATATAGCTGCTATCAAATATAAGCGCAAGTATGGAACCTCCATAATTCTGATAATCCATGATATGACTATCCTAGCCGAGGTAGTGGATAGACTAGCCATAATGTACGCCGGGAAGATAATAGAGGTAGATGATGTGATTTCAATATTTAAGGATCCTCTGCATCCTTATACCTAGGCCTTGGTATCAGCGATCCCCTCGATATAGGAAGAGGAGGAAGCTTCAGAGTATATCAGGCCTATTACCTAACCTAAGAAGTCTCCCTTCATGCTGTAGATTCCATCCTAGATATCCCTACATGATTCACGGAAGATGCCATCTGGAATTCTGGATTCAAATAAGATAGAGGCTTTTTGGGACTACCCCGTAGGTGCAGTACTTGAAATTCAGAGTAAGGAAAGAGAATGGACTACAGACACTCCCTCAGGTGAGCCCGAGTTAGTATACGACTGGACGGCTTGTGGAAGCACTGGAGTGGAAATAGACAATGGAATCGCAAGAAATGTCCCTATAACTAAAGCTCATCATATTGTGGAAATGCTATTCCATTATGTTATCGACACAGATCGTGATGGACGCGATTAAAGGGAGTTCACTACAACTTGGAATGATGACCCACCTTCATCATATGTGGATACAGCAATAACATACCAGGGATATACTATAACTTTCTCATTAAGACCAGCCCACACTTATGCATTGTACTCCAATATTTCGATAGAGGTTAACTATCCATGGGGGGTAACTACATCAATCTCTGTTCCAATAGAGGTCAATAAAGTGAGACAACCTTACGCCACCTTAAGGATAGAGGTACCGGTTATAGGAGGCGACTACATCGTAAGAAGCTACGATGTCAATGGAGGGTGGTTAAAGTCCTACCATGTGTGGGAATCTCCACAGGTAATAATAAGGCTTTTTTTGAATTAGTTTTCATTTTAATAGTATCACACTTGGGTCTCTCTGTTAGGAATTATCCGAAAATCCCCTTATAAGATATAGCGTTAGTACTGGATCCCTTAAGATCTAGTGTTCACAAGGGATAAGGAAAAATCACCACTCGACTATCCTATCTAAATATTCTCTAAGGAACTCGGCTACATCTCCAATCTCCTGTCTTAAATAGCAGTATAGTTCTAGTGCTAGTAGTACGTGTTTACAGAGTGCTCTCCTTATCCTTGAGTGTGGGCATGAGCAGTAGTAGTGTAACCTCTTTAAATCGACGATAACCCTGTACTCCCCAGTCCAACCCTTAACAAAACACTCTATGTATCTCCTCCTAAGCTCTATAACCTTAAACCTCCTCTGGTTTAGGTATACCATGAAGTCCCCTAGTGGTCTATAGATCCTCCTAGTGCTCAGGTCTACACCGAGCTCTGAGAGTATCTGTGGTACTGTTAGGGTATGTTCAAGCTCCACATACGCTTTGGTATAGTCTATAGCCTCCTCAGTAGTCCCGCTCATGGTCTCACCACTATAAAAACTGTTTAAAAGTGGGGATCAACCACTCACGATCCAGTTCTCCCTTATAATCCTCAGTACAAGTATATCCTCGGAATTCACCTGAAGTCTAAAGGCTACTTGACCTCCTATCTCGATAGTACTAGTGCCCGAGTAGTCGTACCTTCTGTAATAGGTGGTAGTAGTCCTATTCGAGAGCCTGAGTACCGAGCCTACGATAGGTTCACCCTTAATGTAGAATAGGACGACCTCTACTATGTACACCCTACGACCATACTCCTCGACAACCTCAAGCCCAACGAATGGCTTCGGATCCACTACGACCCTATCCCCCCTATGGTAGACACTAACCCTCCTAAACCTCTCAAATACCTTTGTGGGTGGTGAACCCCTTACGATACTCGTACCCTCTATCGAGGGTGCTGGAGTGTAGAGCCTATAGTACTCGACACTTACTCTTAGTGGCTCCTCTCTGGGGATGGTAGCGACTACAGTAAGCCCTATCCTCTCGACCTCCCAGTTAAGTGTAGGTCTTACTGGTGAACCCCTCTCTATAGCCTCTGCTACCTCCTCCCCCTTACCCCTCACGTAGTCTATGGTGTACTCTGCACTAGTCCTCCAAGGCTGTAGTAGGAGTAAAGTTAGTATTGCTACTGCTAATGCACATACTAGTAGTATTAACCTCTCTACGGTGAGCCTCATACTCCCCCAACTACACCCTGCTTTTAAATAAGGTATGTAGTGATGGGGAATGAGCGGGGTGCCCGATGTGGATCTTAGGGAAGTAGAGGAGAAGTGTAGGAAAGGGGGTGAGTTCATCGGTAAGTTGAAGGAGAAGTATAGGAAAGATCCGACGAAGTTCAAGGATGTTGTACTGAAGGAGTATGGCGAGGCCTATAGTGATAGGAGGAGTACTATATCGAGTATTATTGCCCTTGTATCAATAATCCATGGATTGATAGCGACAATAGTCGCAACAAGAATATGGATATTAATACTACCAATACTACTCCTCACCGCGGGGATTATAGCATGTATTTTCGCCTATCGGAGACTAAGAAAAAGGATAAATAATATTAGGTCTATACTGTACAGGGATCCACTAGTGGACGAGTTCGACTGGGTAGTATATACTGGTCTGGCGACTGTGATAATAGGCATAATCGCCGCAATCATATAC
>QMSC01000013.1 GCA_003649515.1 Thermoprotei archaeon
ACAAATCACAAATGAACTGGACATAAACGATGGCTATCTATCGAACATTGTAAAGAGAAAACACAGTATATGCAGAAAAAGAGCCTACAAGTACCTGAGGTCAGCGAAATCAAAAATGCTTGAATTGCGTTTAGCGTTAGAAAGAGGTGATATCGAAGTTCTCAGACGACTCATCAAAATATCTGAGCTTTCGAGAGAGATGAAAATACCGTATTCAACTTTAAGATATAGACTCTTAGTCAAGAAGGAGCCGAAGATGGTTCAGGAGCTAATTATAAGAGCAAGAAAGCGTGTTGAGAGACTTGAAAAAACAATTAACGAGCTCGATTCAATAATCAACGGCAATATAAGGTTCTTGTCCGTAAAGGAAGTTAAAGTACTAGATAACCAAGATTCGGAGTGGGTTTATGACATAACGGTGGAGCCTTATCACCTTTTCGTTTCTCATGGACTCATACTCCATAACACGGTAAGCATAACTAAGGCAGGCATTGTAGCAACGCTGAATGCTAGGGCCTCGATACTAGCTGCTGCAAACCCGGCCTATGGGCGATACATTCCTCAAAGAACTATAGCTGAGAACATAGATTTACCCGTCACGATACTTTCACGTTTCGACCTCATATTCATCATCACCGACAGACCTCAAGAAGAAGAAGATAAGGCACTGGCTCAACACGTAGTAGGACTTCACGGAGGTCGCATCGAAGATATTTATCGCGATATAATACCTCCTACACTACTCAAGAAATACATTGCATACGCTAGGAAATACCTTCATCCTAGGCTTACAAGGGAGGCTGAAGAGAAACTCGTACAATTCTATGTCGATATGAGAAAACGCAGCGAAGATCCCAACTCTCCAATAGCGATAACTCCCCGACAACTTGAAGCCCTCATACGCTTGGCTGAAGCCCACGCCAAGATGGCTCTAAAAAGTGAAGTGACCGCTGATGATGCGGAAGCAGCTATAGAGCTAATGCTTCACTTCCTCCAAAGCGTGGGCATGGATGTTGAGACAAAGACTATAGACATTGATATAGTTATGACGGGGAAGCCCCTCTCACAACGTGAGAAATTCATTAAGCTCATGGAGATTCTGAAACAGCTGTCTGATGAGAATAAGGGTAAGCCCATAAGAGTTGAAACGCTGATAGAAAGAGCTGAGAAGGAAGGCTTAGAAAGAGCCTTCGTGGAAAAGGCCTTAAAACATCTAAAAAATGAAGGAGAAATATATGAGCCCCTACCAGGATTTATAAAGAAGACTTGAACCCTCCGGTGAGTAAGATAAACGTAGAAGATCTTCCTATAATTCCTGAGATTAAACAAGCACTCCTAGAAAAAGGTATAGTTACTCTATTCCCTCCACAAATTGAAGCTATTAAAGCGGGTGTCCTAAAGGGCTATAACCTAGTTGTCAGCGCTCCCACAGCTTCTGGAAAGACTCTCATTGCAGAAATAGCCATCCTGAACAAGGTCTTAAAAGAAAGAGTTAAGGCACTTTACTTAACACACTTAAGAGCTCTTGCATCAGAGAAGTTTGAAGAATTCTCCTTCTACGAAAAAAGCCTTGGATTAAAAATCGCTCTTACAACTGGAGACTACGATAGCTCGGATCCGTGGCTTGAGGACTATGATATAATAATCACAACAAATGAGAAAGCTGATAGCCTCTTAAGGCATCGAGCTGAGTGGTTGAAAAGGGTAGGAATAGTAGTAGCCGATGAAATACACCTCATAAATGAGCCGAAACGTGGCCCCACATTAGAAATAGTTCTTTCAAGACTGCTTGGTACAGTAGAAAATCTTCAGGTACTCGCTCTAAGTGCTACTATAGGTAATGCGGGAGAAATTGCAGAATGGCTGAACGCCAAACTCGTTGTGAGCAAATGGAGGCCTGTAGAGCTCAGAGAAGGGGTATTCCTAGACTGGGTGATACACTATTCTGATGGAACTCTGACGCCCGTTTCAAAAATTGGTGACGAGATAGCGAGCCTCACTATCGATAGTATTAAAGGAGGGGGACAGGTACTAATCTTCACAAGTACCCGTCAAAGAGCAGTAAGTTTAGCGAGAAGACTCGCTCCTGTAGTTCACAAACTCCTTACAAGCGAGGAAAAGAGCTCATTAATTAAGATATCTAAAGACCTCATTCGGAGCGAGAGAAACTACCTCACTGAAAATCTCTCAATCTTCATGAAAGGAGGAGTAGCCTTTCACCATGCAGGGCTTTCATATGGATCTCGAAAACTTATAGAAGAAAACTTTAGAAAACATCTGCTGAAGGCAGTAGTTGCTACACCGACTCTCGCCGCCGGAGTAAACCTTCCCGCGAGGAGAGTAGTCATAAGCGATTACCGAAGGTACAATAGCGAGCTCGGAATGCACGAGGAAATTCCTGTAATGGAGTATAAACAGATGTGTCTGCCCTACGATGCACTAGTGCTAACCGAGGAGGGGGAGAAGGCCATAGGAGAAGTAGTGGAGGAAGAAAGCGATGTACAGGTATATTCAATGGATCCTCTCCGTAGAAAAGTAGTCTTAAGTCCAGTGAGTAAAAAATACGTGCGCAGGACGAGTACAATCTTAGAAATTTCGCTTGAAAACGGTTTTGTTCTGAGGATAACACCGGAGCATGAGGTGGCTGTCATAGATAACGGGCACACTATACCCTTAAAATACATCTGGCTGCAGGCTAAGTACCTCAAGCCTGGCGATCTTCTCATATTCCTCGATCCCAAGAACTTCGCTCTAAAACCATTGATCGTGACTAAAGCAACTGTAAAAACTCTTCAACATCCAATAAAAGTCTTCAACTTAAGTGTTTATGGTACGGAAAACTACTTCGTAGGAGGTATATTAGTACATAACTGCGGTAGGGCTGGAAGGCCCAAATATGATGACCATGGTGAAGCTATCGCTATAGCCCGTAACGAGCGGGAAAAGGACTTCATTTTCGAGTTCTATGTATATTCCGAGCCTGAAGAAATATCCTCGAAACTGAGTAGCGAGCCCTCGTTACGCTCACAGGTGCTGGCGCTAGTTTCAACTGAGAGCATACACTCCATGGACGAATTATTGGCCTTTTTAGGGAAAACTTTCTATGCCTATCAATATCCGCTAGAGGCCATACGTTTTCATGTTAAAAGGATACTAAGATTCCTTCACGAATACAACTTCGTGTCACTAGACGAAGAAGGACATTTAGAGGCTACTTTACTTGGTCGAAGGGTCTCTGAGCTCTATATAGATCCCTATACTGCTGCGTTACTAGCAGAGGGTATTAAACGAATTGAGCCCCAAGCTGTTGAATTCAAATACCTTCACCTTATAACACAAGCACCCGAGATTCCCATATACTATTTAAGGAGAGGAGAAAACAAGAAGCTCGAAGCCTGGATAAAGGATCACCCCTCCTGGATTCTATCCCTTACCGACATACCGCTGAGCGAAAGTGATTATGAGCTCTATCTCGCTCGCTTAAAGACAGCCCTGATACTTCACGAATGGATCAATGAAGTAGACGAAAACTCGATCTTAGAGAAATATGACATAGGCCCAGGAGATCTATACCATCTAATTCAGACTGCAGAGTGGCTTCTTTACTCTGCATGCGAGCTAGCAAAGATAACGGGTCACTTCGGGCACATACAGACCTTACTCAAGCTCCGTGAGAGAGTTAAACATGGTGTAAGGGAAGAGCTGCTTGAGCTTACCAGGATTAAGGGGATAGGTAGAAAAAGAGCAAGGATACTATACAACCATGGTATTAGGACCATCAGGGATCTTGCAAGAACCCCACCAACTAAATTGTTATCACTACCCCTAATGGGAAAGGAAATAGTTAGGAAAATCTATGAGAGCCTCGAACTGAATTCAAAGCCCTTGGAAAAGATAAGTGAAGAGAAAAAAGAACCCTTAACGGGAACCCTTGACGACTTCCTATAAACTTTGAAGCTCGATCGCTTAAGCAGTAAAAAATATAATTTCCTCCAGATTAATTAAAGCCTGGGCCCGTAGCTCAGCCTGGAAGAGCACCGGACACCCAAAAGGGGTGGGTGAGGCTTTTAACTGGTGTATGGAAGAAACCCGGGGGTCGCGGGTTCGAATCCCGCCGGGCCCGTGAAGAATTAGCGGAAAGTTGCTCAGTAATCCTCTAAAAAGGCTTTAAGAACAATCCTCACCACGGTACGCGGATCCTTAAGGAAGTCTATAAGTTCTCTCTTAAGGTCTGCTGCGGCTTTGTTGGCCCGTATGGCAATTGTCCTAGGATCTATGTAATCGCTTTTCCTCACAACCATAGAAAAAGGTGATGTTAGTATCAAACTTTTACTGCCATAGGCCCTTATCTCCTCGTATAGGTCTCCAGCGTGTAATTCTATCACGATCAGCGTACCATCCCGCTTTACTGCTTCCTTAAAAGCCGTAGACAGATCTGCAGCGCCCTTACTTGCACAGACTGCTATGATGCAGTCTCCTCTAGGGGTCAAGAAAGTTTCCTTAGTTATTTCAAAAGTTGTCCTATGTGTAGCTTGAACATTCGGATGTCCTCTTGCTACTAATTCCTCCACAACGATTCTAGATTTCGTTCTCATATAAAATTGTACCAGTCTTTAAAGCCATGCTTGCCCAACAGCTTAACGAAGACACATCCACCCCTACTTTTAGTGATATATTTATCCTCCGCAACCTTGTCCACGACTATCAGCTCTTGGATGAAAGTTCCTCCAATGGGAATTACCATTCTACCGCCTACCTTAAGCCGTTTTATTAAGGTCTCAGGTATCCGTGGTGCAGAAGCCGTCACTAATATCTTGTCAAAATTTATTCGAAAAGGTAACGTGAAGCTACCATCGGCGTTAAAGACAGATACTCTATCCAAATATCCCGCCCGCTCTAAGTTCCTGCGAGCGAAACATACCAGTTGCCAGAAAATCTCGAGCGTATATACGTGGCCGGGATTTTTAGAGCCTTGAGGAGCTACTATCTCCGCGCACAATGCAGCATGATATCCGCTACCTGTACCTATCTCTAAAACAATTTCCCCCTTTTTTAAATCAAGTTCCTCGCACATTAATGCGCACATGTGCGGAGCGCTTATAGTTTGACCGCAAAGAGTCGGTAGAGGAGAATCCTCGTAGGCATATCTAGCGTATTTAGTGGGAACGAAACACTCTCTAGGTACCTTAAGCATAGCCCTAGCAACCTTTTGGGACCTCACGTAGCCTTCCTCGATGAGTCTCATAACTAACCTTTTGCGCTCCTCCTCGTAGATTTCCTTGAACCCTGTCATGAGAACCAAGCATCAAGACTTGTCTGTATTCTAAGCTCTCGCACAGCTTTAACAGCACGACGTAGGGCATTCTCAACGCGACCCCTTGAAAAGTCGTGTTCTCCGCAAAGGAAGCTTATAACGCCCTCAACATTCGGTTCGCGCCACTCAAGTTCGTATTTGTCGGTAACTTCAGGCTTTAAGAAAAGCTTCTTGATTTCTTGAGGATCTACAAGAAAAACTTCCTTAGGTAGGACTTTTAGGGCATTTTGTAGAGATTTAAACTCTCTGATTATTTTTAGCGCCTTCTTAGAACCTACTCCGGGAACTCCTTCGGGATTATAGTCTGTTCCTATTAGGATCGCAATATCTATTAATTGCTCTCTTGTTATTCCAAGGTCCTTTAAGACGTCGCTTAGAATTATGAGTTCGGGTCTTACCTCAATGTAGACATCTTTTCGTGGAAGCTTTCTTTTGCCTGAGATCGTGAGGTTTCTTACGAGCCTGGGTGCACCATAGAGCAGGGAATCGTAATCTTGACTTGCAGTAGCCCAGGCATCTCCTTTGATAACAAGATATGCGGCTTGGGCCTCACCTTCGGAAGGCGCTTGAACCCAAGGTATTCCTAGGAGGTCTAGCAGTCTCTTTGCATCGTTCACCATGTCTTCCGTAAGCTTTGAAGTTTGCTGGGCATACATCTTAGCAGCCTTTAAATCCCCCCTTCTTAAAGCTTCTTCGTACTTCTTCAACGCTTCCTCCTTATGCTTCATGCGCTTGAGTATTTCCATTTTCTTGACTTCAGGAGGCTTGCCGTCAAATACGTAAACTGGCTTTATCCCGTACTCTAAGAAGTTTACTGTACGATAGAGAAGCCCGTTCAAGTGGCTTGTAATTCTGCCCATGGAGTCCATTAAAGGAGTTCCATTGGGTTGCCTTATAATTGCAAGAAACTGGTAAAGTGCGTTATAAGCGTCTATTGCAATAATTTTCCCGCGTAATTCCTCCAAACTTAACTCTCTTTTGGTTGTAATAAGATCTCTCAGGTTTACTCCCATTAGAAGCCTAGCCTCCACTCCCTTTATTAAAATATCTGAGGAAGAGAAATTAAAGCTTGTTCTTCTTCATCAAAAGCTGTACAAGTCGCTCGTTCTTCTTAATTGTTTCTACGTAAATCAATCCTCTTAGCTCCAGTATCATGAGAGCTTTGTAGAACTCTTTTGTGCTTATATCGTATCGCTTCCTAAGGACTCGGTATATTTCGAGGTCTCTGGCAGCTCCTCCGTGACGCTCTAGTTCCTCAAGTATCTCCAGTAATATTTCGAAGTTCATTCTAATCACCTATAATTTTAAGTATGGATTGGTCCTATATGAGGTAGGAGGGGCTTGAAACCCTTCTCTCCCTAAGGCTTTTAGCTCTTTCACCCCATAGCTTATAGTAGCGTATCATGTCCTCAGTAATTGAGGGCTTGACCTTGCTGAGGGCACTACGGAAGTGCCTCATGGACACTTTCGTAATGTTTATATCCTCTCTAAGTGCGAGCATACCTGCCTCACGTGCAAGCACTTCTAAATCAGACCCTGAGAATCCTTCCGTGACCCTGGCTATCTCCATTAAGTCTACATCACTATCTAAGGGCATGTTCCTTGTATGAATCTTGAGTATTTCATAACGCGCTTTTTCATCTGGTGGAGGAACGTATATCACTCTATCAAATCTTCCAGGTCTCAAGAGAGCTGGATCAAGGATGTCAGGCCTATTTGTCGCTCCAATAACGACAACCCCTTCAAGCTTTTCAATACCGTCCATCTCGATGAGAAGCTGACTCACCACTCTTTCAGTTACCATTGAATCTCCTACTCCCAAGCCTCTCATAGGCGCTATCGCATCTATTTCATCTATGAAAACTACGGCGGGAGCTACTTGTCTCGCTTTTCTGAATATTTCCCTTATAGCTCTCTCCGACTCGCCAACCCATTTACTAAACACTTCAGGACCTTTAATGCTTATGAAGTTGGCATCGCTCTCTGTTGCTACAGCCTTTGCCAGCAGAGTCTTACCACAACCCGGTGGACCGTAGAGAAGCACTCCTTTAGGCGGTCTTATTCCAAGCCTCTTAAAGGCTTCTGGGAACTTTAGCGGCCACTCAACGGCCTCGCGGAGCTCCTGTTTAACCTCCTCTAGTCCGCCTATATCATCCCATCTAACTGAGGGAACCTCTATTTCTATTTCGCGTAAAGCTGTTGGCGTTATCTCTCTGAAAGCTTTCATAAAGTCTTCCATTGTAACCTCAATTTTCTCAAGCACCTCTGTCGGTATCCTATCCTGCTCGAGATCTATTTCAGGCAGATATCGTCTAAGTGCTTTCATTGCAGCCTCCCTACTTAGTGCAGCTAGGTCAGCACCAACAAATCCATGAGTTATTTCCGCTAATTTCCTCAGATCAACGTTGCTTGCGAGAGGCATATTCCTGGTGTGCACTAGGAATATCTCGTATCGCCCTTGCTTGTCCGGTACTCCTATCTCTATTTCTCTGTCAAATCTTCCCGGCCTTCTTAGAGCAGGGTCTAGAGCATTAGGTCTGTTTGTTGCCCCTATAACTATAACATCACCGCGCGCTTCTAGGCCGTCCATTAGTGCTAGTAGTTGTGCTACTACTCTTTTTTCTACTTCTCCTGTCACTTCTTCTCTTTTAGGCGCTATTGCGTCTATTTCATCTATGAAAATTATCGCGGGAGCGTGTTTCTTAGCCTCCTCAAATATTTCTCTCAATCTTTGCTCGCTTTCACCATAAAACTTACTCATAATTTCAGGACCATTAATAGCGATAAAGTACGCATCGCTCTCTGTTGCTACAGCCTTTGCCAGCAGAGTCTTACCACAACCCGGTGGACCGTATAAGAGAATGCCTTTGGGAGGCTCTATTCCAAGCCTTCTAAATAACTCGGGGTGCTTTAAGGGAAGCTCAACCATCTCCCTAATCTTCTGCTTAGCCTCCTCCAAATCACCAATATCATCGTACGTTACTCGTGGAATTCTACTTAGGTCTACAGCCCTCTCAAGAACTATAAGCTTCGTACTTTCCTTCACAACCACTATTTGATTGGGTTTTACGGATAACACCTGAAAGAGTATTGCCTGTCCTAGGACAGGGATTTGTATAAAATCACCCTCACAAAGAGGATTGTCCAAAAGCTTTCTCTTGATCCAGGAAATGAAGTTATCGTCTATTGAAATGGTCATTTGAGCTGGTGCTATTTTCACCGATACTGCCTCTCTGACGCTGGCTCTGCGCACGACTACCTTATCGCCTATGTTTGCGCCAGCATTTCGCCTCGTAATGCTATCCATTCTTATGACCCTCGTGCCATAATCGCTTGTATAGCCGTGCCAAGCCTTTGCTGCCGTACGCCTCTTTCCTATAATCTCTACGATATCGCCAGCGCTTAAGCCCATTTGTTCCATGACTTCAGGGTCTATTCGAACCTTCCACCTACCTACTTCTCGTTGCCCTAGCTCAGCAACTCTTAGAGTAATCTCCTTCAGCGGCATAGAAATCCAACTCCCTCTCGAAAGCCCATGAAAGAATCTGTTGAGAATCTAATAAGTCTTACCATCAATTAACACTCCATGTCTAGTTCGTTGACAGCTCATAAACGTTCACAATAAACCGTCTAATTATTAAACATATGATATCATCCGCCTTCCCGCCGAAGCAGAGGGTCTTCTGGCGTTGTGAGAGACTGACAGAGTTGCACGAGTTGACTCGTAAAACCTAACAAAATATTTATACGACCTGTTTCTTTCACACTTGAGACAGAGACCTTCTACCTACAAGGGAAAAGTAATGAGCGCGGCTATAGTACGAGTCGGCAAAAAGCCCGTTTCAAGATACATAAATCTTTGCCTAGTTTTCTTCCACTCAGGATATGACGTGGTGAGGATCAGAGCGCGGGGAAGTAGAATCCCCAAAGCCATTGAAATAGCAGAGCGTGTAAGGAAGTACTTCATGAGAAATGTCCTAATTGAGAAGGTAGAGATAGGCAGCGATATGATTGCAATGCATGGAGGGATACCTCGACGAATAAGCACCATAATAATCACGTTGAGGAGGGGAGAGTAAGTGGTGAAAACACCTTTCTGCGTCTTCGACTTAAAGACTGGAGTGCCATGCACTAAATGTCAGGCTCTCATAGAAAGCGGAAAGTACTCCATGCTGGATTTTGAAGTATCGAAGACGCTCTATGAAATTGAGAAGGGATTCCCATTCCTTAAGGACGCGGAGTACGTTAGGAGCTTAGAGGTTAGCGGCATCCTAGTTATTATTTTAAGGGGAATTGAGGAGGTCTATCGGAGCTATATAAGGCATCTAGAGGCTAGAATCGCCAGAGCACTCGTCTATAGAAGATTTAAAAACATCAAAGTAGTTCTGGAAAAACATGATCTTAGAGCTATGGCCGAGCAATTACTATCCCCCGCGAGGTTAATCTCCTTCACAGTAGTATGGTTTCCCGACGGAAGTTCGGAATATGTATTCAGGATTAGACGAAGCGATTTTAAACGGCTCCCCTATCCAGTAAACGTCTTAGAAAAGATAATTGGTAGTATACTTCAGAAGCCGGTTAAAATATCAAGCATATAGTTACAACTAGTTCTCTCAATGTGGAGTTCTCTTAGTCAAAAAGTATTTTAACACCTTACTGGTGTTTTCTAAGGCTGTAGAGGGAGAGGATCATGGCATCGATGAGAGCAGAGGCTAGGTCTTTGAAAGTCCCTACGTGTACTTCCTGCGGGCATCCAATACCGCCCTACGAGCGAGGAGTAAGCTTCAAATGTCCTAACTGTGGACAGGCGACCATCTGGCGTTGCGAAAAGTGTAGAAAGCTCATGAATCCCTATATTTGTCCCAAGTGCGGGTTTAAAGGTCCTTAAGATGTAGTTAAAACCAAAAGCTTGATATATTTCTAGAGCAATTCGCTTGTAAGCTTCGGTGATAGAATGGCTAAAGTAATGGTGCTCGCCAGAATATTCCCTAGTGAGATAGGCGTTGACTTAAATAAGGTTCTTGAATCCATTAAGGAAAAACTACCTATAGAGATAAAAATAAATGATTATAAGGAAGAGCCTATAGCTTTCGGATTAAAGGCTCTGAAAGTTCAATTTCTGATGCCCGAGGACTTTGAGGGCGGAACCACAGTCATAGAAAACCTTGCGTCAGAGATTAACGAAGTGAGCCAAGTTGAAATACTAATGGTTTCAAGGATCTAAAATTTAAGTTCTAATCGTTCACCTCATCCGTAGCTTCGTGTTTTAAATTGTATCTTTCTGTATTAGCCACGGATGGGTTCATTACGGATGGGTGTCCTCCAAGCCCGATTGCGGGAGCACCTTATCGCTGACATTACTATTCGATTACCCTGTTCAGCACTCCTCCTCATCGAACTTGGATTCATGGAGGCTCATAACCCTCAAGACCTCATCGGGTTCAGCATCCACTAGGTATTCAAAGAGGATAGATGTAAATTTACTTCTGCTACAGCATCAACATATGTAATAGTCCTAAGAGGACTCAAAAAGATACAGTTATCCATAGTTTGAAATAATTTTACGATATGGTTTTCCTACCCCGGGTTCAGCGGATGTTCGCTCACTAATGCGAACATCCATCCTGGGACACATCAACTCAACTCCCTCAGGGTTCATCGGGAGTAAATCATCGGTCTCGCCCCTTTCGGGTAACTCTTTTCCTCCTCAGGATTGGGGAAGATTACTTCCTCCCACACCTTCATCGAAGAATGGAAACCCTCATCGTTTGTCTTTTTATACTCCACTTTTTAAGCCAATACTTAATGGTAGTTCTATAAACTCCAAACTTTTTGGCAAGTTCATTTAAAGTTCTTTTAAACTCTCTAGACCTTGGAATTAACCTATTTTCTTCTTTTCTATTCTGTGCTGTCCCAAATTATATCTATCGCTCTTTGTAGAAGATACCTGTAACTACTAAGAAACTCTCTTACGTCGTAACAATGTTTTACTTTATAGCTAACAATCTTGTAAGAGTTTCTTTGCACCTTCACCACCTTCTTATACTTGTGTGATCTCATTCCATGCGACTTACCAGCGAAACGGAGATATTATCGTGGTTAAATCTTCGATTAGCTCTTCTTGTTGTGTTTCCCTTATTTATAACTACTATTTCTGTTCCGTAACTCTTGAAGAATTCCTCTAAAGTCTTGAAACCAAACCTTGCTAGTCTATCTGGATACGCTATAACGACTTTGAAACTTCACTATTCATTACCATTTTTAGCAGTTTTTGAAAACTCCTCCTATCTTCTTTTAATTCAGATCCTATGTCCTTAAAAATTTCTATTTCCCATACTCTTTCCCTCGCATAACGTCTTATTAGCTCTATTTGTCTCTCTAAATTATCCTCTCAAGTACGAGATGAAACCCTCGCATAACCCACCATCTTCCTTCCTTCAAGAATTCCTAAAATTCACTTTATTTCTGATTCGGAAACTCTCCTCTTTCCACCTACAGTCCTAACACACCTAATCTTTCCTTCCTTATCCCATTTCTGAATAGTTTTAACGTAAACTCCAAGTAGCTTAGATCATCTTTTAGCGTGTATAGCTTTTCCATGTTTACTCACAGACGCTCATCAAATACTTAGCTGTTTTGCAAGACTTACGTTCGAACCTTTCCACACTTATCGCTAGCTAACTATAGTAAAATTGATAAAGGACTTACTATACATTTACGTTTGTACATGGTGATATTAAGTGAGTCTAGACTACCTCCATTTGACTGAGAAACAGATGCAGCTTCTCAAGCTCCTTTTCAGGAAAAGTCAACCAGTTCATGTATTTACTATAAGAGAAACGCAGAGCGAGCTGGCACGAGAGCTTGGCATTACGCGCCAAGCTCTGAACATACATCTAAGAAGGCTTAGAGAGGAAGGATTAATACGCACAGGGAGAGGATTCATAGACCTCACGGAGAAAGCTCTTGAACTGCTAGGAGTAAAAACTGCAGAAGTCTTCGTGCTAGTAAGGATCGAGCCAAAGGCTCGAACTCAGGCCTATGCTAAGATCAAGAACCTATCGGCAGAGAAGGTATATAGGGTAACGGGCAACGTTGATATAATTGCCGTCGTCAACCAATCTAAGCTCGATGACTTTCTAAAGAAAGTCTCAAGGATTGAGGGAGTAAGGGAAACTAACACTCATGTAGTAATAGAAACTTTAAAATAAGGCACATAAATACTAATGGATCTCGGTCTAAAAACTGGGCCCGTCGTCTAGTGGTTAGGATAGCGTTCCAGCGCCCTAAGGCCGCCCTCACGAGGCGGAGGTCCGGGGTTCGAACCCCCGCGGGCCCATGACATTTTTGAGTATATTTCTAGTATGGGAAAACTATCTCGTCACCATTGTTAGGCAGGAAAACTTCAAGATCCAAGCTTTCCTCAATATATTTTTTGAAGAACTCCCCTCCCCTTTCAGTACAATGAACTATCACCACCTTCGCTGAGGTGTCCGCCCTGCTTAATAAGTCGACTAAATCTCTCTTACTCGAATGTGAGGAGAAATCGAACCACTCTACCCTTGCTCTTACCGCCTTACCTTTCTTCGCAGCTAGGGGCAGTATTCCCTCGCTGAGGACCAACTTGCCGTTGCTATTAGGCGCTTGGAAGCTGACGAAAAAAATCCCGTTTCTCGGATCGTTAGCTATTCTCTCCGCGTAATATATTGCAGGACCTCCCTTCAGCATGCCAGCAGGCGATACTATAATACAAGGTTTCTTCTTCAAAATTTCCTTGCGTTGCCGAGCGCTCGAGATCTTCGTGACCCCCTCAAGCGACCTGCGGAAGAGGCTAGGATCTCTTAGAAACCTATCATTTTCGAGCAATATTTCGGAAATCACCCGCGCCATGCCATCGACATATACTGGGTAATCGTTGACGTCGTACTTTTCAAGCACGCATAATATTTCCTGAGACCTGCCTACAGAGAAGGAAGGAATTAGCACTACGCCTCCTCCATCGAGCACCTCCTCTATACACCCTATGAAGGCTTTTTCTACAACATCCCGAGGAGGGTGATCGTAAAGGGAATACGTCGCCTCCATTATGATTATATCTGCCTCGTGCATTGGTGGAGCCGAGCCCTCAAGGAGACACGTATCGCGTGTGTTGAAGTCGCCCGTATAGAGCACCTTCTTCCCGTCTATGTCAAGGAGGAAGGAGGCACTTCCAGGTATATGCCCTGCATCGTAGACCTCTACTGTGAAGCTCTGATCAGATACTACTTCCTGGTAGTCAACTAACCGTACATTTTTAGCCATGGCTTGAAGCTCAACGACCTCATAGGGCACGTAATACCTCGATACTTTTAGGAAATCCATTATGAGTATCTTGGCTATTTCAAGCGTGAGAACTGTCATATATAACGGCTTTTGCTCGCTTACGTATAGCAGTGGAAGAGCTCCACAGTGGTCTAGGTGCGCATGGCTGAGGAAAATTGCACTGAGATCTCTGGGCTTCACGTGAAGAGGGAACCCGGGCTCGTCCTCTGAAATAGCGACGCCATAGTCAAAAAGCACTCTGGAATCCCCTTCTTCGACAAGTATAGCGCTCCGTCCAACCTCTTTACCCGCGCCAAGTATGCTTACCTTCAGCTGACACACCCCACGATCACCCTCATTATCCACTTGTATTTATCCTTTAACACCTTTCCTCAGCTACTGAATTTTAAACGTCCCATACCACGGTATTATTTTAAACTCCACAGGACTCCGCTTCACACCATACCTACTCTCAGGCTTAGTTAAATGTCTATAGGCTCTAGAGGAGGGTAAATATAAGCCTGGCTCCACTATGTGTGGAAGCCTGATAACCGTTTTTTCGAGATCCTTTCTCCAATAGGCGCATCGTGGGCACTTATACCCCTTCCCCTTACCCGCCGACTTCATCCGCTTACCGCATTTTGGGCATATCGGAGAGTGGGTAATCACCACGTGCGAAGGTTCAAGGATTTCGATCTGCTCGACATTTATCGTTATGCCATGTTTTGGCGAGCTCGGCCGAACGCTCCCAAATACCCTTACGAACATGCCAGGTGACAATACCTTCGCAAGCGAATTCAGCCTACCGGTCTCCCGGTACACGCTACACTCGATGACCTCGCCCTCACGATCCTTAACTCTGAATAGGACATGTCCTCCTCTAAGTATCCTAACTTTGGATGCTAAGGTTCCCTCAATGCATACGGAATCGTAGGGTCTAACGTCCGATATCCTCTTTGACTCGAAGTGAACGCCAGTAGCTTGGTTCGTCTTGAAAATGACCCAGAAGTCAATGTTCCTCCTAACGTCATCGTCAACATAGTTCAATATGAAGTCGAGCAGAACAAGGGGGTTCTCCCCCCTTATACCGAAGTACACTGGATCGGGTCCCCGAGGAGTTACTAGCACCCTTTCCTTCCTGTAATCGACGTTCGCAAAGGTGTAGGAGGAGTAATCCGCATCGTATGCCTCCAGACGCTCCCTAACTAGCCTTCGTTCAGCCATCTGACGCCTGTAAGATAGGAGTTCGAAGGTATAATCGTTAAAAGTTACCCCAAGTGCTGCCAGCGCCCCTATAAGCCCTCTCCCCCTCTTCCACTTAAATGCTAATACGTCCTCCTTTTGTGCCAGTCTTTCAACCACTGATAGAGCCACTACGCTCCTCAAGGCCTTCCAGTAAAGGCTCTTAATCGCCGATCCCACTTCTCCCACTTTAAAAACGACTACTGGATCCGTTTTCGGATGCCTCAGTTCAATGAGCTCCTCAATTTTCGATAAAACGATGCCAGCTAGCTCCTCTAGGCAGTAATTCCTGACCCTTAGCCTTAGGGCTACAGCCCCATTTCCCCTAGTCTTAAAAGGAACGTTAGGGTTAAGCCTCACTAAGTACGGGTAATCGAGAAGCTCCACTCCCTCCAGGCTGTCCAGAAATATCGCTAACCGAGCGCCCACGTAGGTCGTACAATTACCTAACGGAGAGTCAAAGTCGTCTAGGCCTACGTGAACTAGCATTCCCAGCTACTTTACAAAACCTTCAGCAACGATCATCGTGAGCGTAGTCTTAACATGTCCTATTCTCCTGATCTTATTGCTGACTATCCCCTTTAAGTCATCGACGTTGTTCGCAACAACCTTAGCAACAATGTCATATACTCCGAAAACTACGTAGGCTTCCTTTACCTCATCGATCTTCTTCAGCTCCTCGAGCACTTCCCTCTCCGAGCCTATTTCCGTACTGATGAGCACGAAGGCCAGCATGCGTGCACACCAATGTAACCTTTTACCACCTAATACTTTTAAACTTTACTCGAAAGCGGGAGAAGGGTATGCCGGAAGTACCCCACCTTCTGTTCTAGCGGGATCAACCTTGGGGTCTACCCGGGCCTCACCACGGGGATCTCATGGGCCCTGCTTGACCCTCCCCGCGGGGAACGGTCGTCTCACCCGTTCCCTCCACATGGTCAACGGCTTTAACGGCGCCGCATCATCCGCATCCGTGGAGGGGGGTCTCGTTTCTGTCCGGAGCCAGGGGTCTCCCCCTGCACCTCACGGTGCCCGCGGCCCCGTGGCGGTGGTGGAGTTTCCCCAGCCCTATCCGTCGCCGGATAGGACCGGCGCCCGCCCCCCGGCTTACCCTTCCCCCCACTTTATTAACCCTAACAGGACTTAATATTGGTTTCACAGCTAGGTGAGAAAGTGCCCAGTTTTAGGAATATTCTAGGAGCTAGAAATTCTCGAAAATGGAGAATAAGGTGGGTTCATATGCCGCTCTTCTGCAGCTACAGTGTATGCACCTAGGTAACACCTGGTAGTCTAATGCACTCGGGCTATTGGGAGCGGCGGGCTGAACGCCTCGGCTCCAAAGGAACCTCGGCGCTTACACCCCCGCTCCATCAACCCCGTCTTCTACGGGTGCCCTCGTCCCCCGGTAAAGGGCCGTTGCCGGCCCAAGGCGTCCGGGGGAGTGGCCGCCTCTTTTCGGGGAGGGCTTCGGGCTTCGATGCTTTCAGCCCTTATCCCCCCACGGCGTGGCTGCCCGGCTTTGCCCTACCGGACAACCGGTACACTAGAGGCCGCGGCCCGCCGTTCCTCTCGTACTAAGCGGACCTTCCCCTCAGGCGGCCAACACCCCCCGTAGGTAGAGTCCGACCT
>QMSC01000014.1 GCA_003649515.1 Thermoprotei archaeon
AGAGGACTAAAATTATTGATGGCCAAGGGATGTAAAAGAATAGGGTTGTTCACAACGGCACAACACTTGAATTACTTCCAAGAACTGAGGGAAGCACTAAGTGAAGCAGGTGCGAAGGTGCACACTACTCAAATTTTCCCGTGGATGCCAGGTCAAATTATAGGATGTAGGTTCGATACGATAGTTTCGAATCTAGATCGAAAAGTTGACGCGTACCTCGTGGTGGGAGGAGGGATATTTCATGGGCTTGGACTATTTGTAACCACAAATAAGCCTGTAATTATTGCTGATCCCTATTCAAATAGACTTATAGAAGTTGCAGAAGAAGCTTCCCAGATTCTGAAGAAAAGATTATTCAAACTCATGGAAGCTCTCGATAAGAAAAACTACGCAGTGGTTATTTCGACGAAGATTGGTCAATTCCGATTGGCCCTTGCACAGAAAATACGAGACCTATTACGGGGGCGGGGAAAAGCAGCAGAGTTAGTGGTTGCAGATGAAATTAGCCCCAGTTTGCTACTAAACATCCCTTGGGCTCAAGCATTTGTTATAGTAGCCTGTCCTAGAATAGCAATAGATCATCAGGAGGAATACCCATATCCCTTGCTCAATCCAGGAGAAGTGAAGTACGTTCTGCGAGGTAGCCTAGAAGAATATACTCCTAAAGACTCTCTCGTTCCGAACCTTTCACTAAATAACGTAGCTTGAAATACTTCAAGTTGCTCCAGTAATCTAAACCATGTCACCTTGGAATAGATATTCTACTGGCTATGATCAGCTCTTGAACTTCGTCTACAAAGACCTCTACTCCCCATTTCTCAGGACCTTAAACTCATTCTTCAAGACAACCTTAAACTCGCATACAAATTATCTCGTATATTCTTAAAGCTGAAGCGGTATATAGGTGTATTTCTAGCGAAACCTAAGAAACTTTAAGGCCCAGATTATTCGTTTTAGCTGGGTCTAATCTTCTAAATGCCCGTAATAACTTAAAGTTGAAAATCGAGCAATCAGTATGAGCGAGTCGACATGTACAAGTAGTTAAAATACATAGAATCAGAAAATATTGAGGAGGAGTACAGTAAACGCATGGAACATGCCCCATCCAAGAAGCGATCTAGGTATCTTGTCAGAGCCTTAAAGACCCCTTATTGGAGACCAGGATGTAACTACATTGGATTAATAATTCGATCCTTAAGGAAAGTGAACTTAAAAGATGATGATATAGTAATTGTCTCCGAGAAGGCCATAGCAGTCGCTGAAGGCAACATAGTGGATGAAAGTAAAATAAGACCTGGACTCCTGGCGAGATTCCTTGCCAGAATATGGATGAGGATTATATGGGGGTACTTCTTGGGAGTAATGTGCAGGATGAGTAGGAGAACGTTATATAATTTGCGCAATTACCCCTTAGAGCTAGGTGCACGGCATAAACAGCTTGTCATTAGGACTGTAAGCCCATTACAGGCCTTATCTTTTGGATCTGAGGGAGGTATAGATGCAACCAACCTCCCTTATGCCTACGTTAGTCTTCCGCTTAAGAATCCTGTAGAGAAAGCTGAGAAGATCAGAAAAGCTATAGAAAAGTCTCTTGGGAAAAGAGTAATAGTCATGGTACTAGACTCTGATAGGTGTTACTCGTGGAAAAGTTTTCACATATGTCCGAGATCTACATTCGTTAAGGAAATAGCGTCTAAAGGAGGGTTCATGACTTATGTTCTCTGCAATTTTTTGAGGTTAAAGGCTAGTCCTACCCCTCTAGCAATAGTCGGAGGAAAGCTTGACATCGGCGAAGCTCTTCGAATAGCCTGCATAGCTGAAAAGTACAGAGGTCACGGAGCAGGACGCGATGTGTGGGAGATGGCTAGACGATTTGGAACAGAGCTGGATAAGGTAACATGGAAAATGCTTGAAAGCATCCCACATAGGCCTATAGTGGTCATTAGAAAAATAACTGTTCGGTGAAATTTTCCCAGAGTATACGTAGGACTTCACAAATAGATAACTTTATTATCACTTCGAATGTAGTTACTTACGTGTTGTTGCCATCGTCTAAATTAAAATCCCCAATGATTATTGCAATTATAGCAATATTCGCAGCACTGTACTTCATCCTATCACTTTTACCGGGTATACCGGTAGTAGGTTTTCCTGCCATAAAAATACAACTAGAGGCTTCTATAGCCTCGATTTACGGTGTTCTTTTAGGTCCCTATCTAGGAGCCTTTGCAGCTTTTTTAGGAGCCTTAATAGCAACCCTTTATGGCAGTATAACGCCTTTTAGCCTAATATTTATATTTAATCCAGCAGCAAATGCCCTAACATCAGGTTTTCTCGCTCAGCGCAAGTGGTCCTACGCTTTCACCATTTTTGCCTTGACCATACTAGGCTTCTGGCTCACGCCCGTATCAAACCCTATAGTTACCCACTGGTACGTAGCGTTAGCCGCAACGTTCGATAAGATAATAGCCTTAATGTTAATACTACTGCTTTGGTGGTACATTAGAGGAGGCAAGGTACTGTCCACGGGCATGAGCATGCCAAAGCTCACCCTAAGCTTGTTCATTATAGCTTTTATAGGTAACCAAATGGACTCGGCTTTGGGCTGTTTGATTTTCGCTCTTCCACCAGTGTATCATGGCCTTTTCGGGCTAAGCACTGAGACCACTAGAATGCTCTTCACTGTAAGCCCTCTCATATATCCAGCTATAAGGCTTCTTCAAGCAATAGTGGCCTCCATTCTAGGATTACCACTAGTGAAAGCGTTCGAAATCTGCGGTCTCGGATATTGGGTAGAAAGAAGGGAGACTCGAAAGCCTTTAAGGAAAGCGTTACTAGCTAGACGCTAATAAGCCCTCCAATAGCTATTAAAAGTGCTTATAGGTCTAGGGAAAGTGGGGCTGGCGGATTAACCACGTCAGAAGGTAAAAGACTGCTGGAGCTGATGTATTCGAAACCGAGAAAAAGGGCAATTTACTTAATCCCGGAACAACAGCTGATCTTACGGCATCTAATATTATGGTAGTTTTATTGAAGGGTTACGAGTTCTGAGAATATATCCGTAGCCTACTTCAGTAGACCCTACAAGCACCCTATAGTACTCAGTACCGCTACTATTAACAACCTTTTCTAGCTTTCCCCGAAATCTGACCTTTTCTCCCTCCTCAGCCATGTCACAGAACACTCCCTCATATGAGACTAACTCTTTTACATCATTAACCTGTTTACCCTTCGTTATAACCACATCCTCAACCCTATAGACCGCTGGCAGAAACAAGGATTCAGAGCTATCAGCAATCGTGGCCGTACCCTCAATTGCACCCATGTTTATGAACTTCTTTTCGCCATATCTCTCCTTTATTTCACTATCCTCTCTTATAGGATGTATTGAGAAGTAGCGTTTTCCCCGGAAGTATCCATAGTTCCATCTACGCAGAGCAATGCTCCAGAAGTCTTTTGATACCAATCTGAACTCCTTTGCCTGCCTCTCACACCACTCCTTCAACTCCACATTTTTGAGCCGCCTAATAGGCGTACTTTTGTCACTTATTGAACTCATCAGAAACTCCCTGACAGCCTTGGCCTCTCTTAGACCATAGACTGTTAGATCTATATCAGAGAAATTGGGGTTATGAATCCCTAGGAGTATAGAGCCTGTAACTCCCCACTTCGCAAGAGGTACTCCCGAGGCTTCTGAGAGATACTCACAGAGAGCTACTGCATCCCTTTCCAGGGGATCTCTTCCTCCCTCGTCTAGCAGCTGTTTTAATCGAATTTCAGGGAAGTAATAGCGCTTCACATATTTCTTAGGCACCATAGACATGGTGATATTCCTGACAGGACAGTGGTGTATGTAGTGAGGATATCTCTCTCTCAAAAGTTTGAATGTCTCCTTAACGTGCAACACATGATATCTCCTTAAGACCCTGCTATACTTTACTCCTCGCCTCTCCCAAGGACCTTCATTTGAAGGAATGTACTTCAGATAGGCGGTATACATGTTCGGAGGATGTAAATACCCGACAACACAGAACATTAATCCCTCTAAGGTCTCCACATAATCCCTATCCTTCACCCTCCTAGAAAACTTTTCATCATTTCCTAAAGAACGCATAGGAAGTCACCCACATGCTCTCCTATCACTAGCCGACAGTACGAGTCGCTTTCACTCTCCACGAGTTCCAACGATCCCTCAGCGAGTATATTTTCTCCGCTAAAAGCTTGCTCACAAAATCTTCCTCTGAACGATATTATCTCCCTTATAGGCTCAGGAGACTCCCCCTTAAGTACTCTAACCTGACTTATTAGGTACCTGCATGGAGTGAATATAGAGTCCCTATCGTTTGACACCATGGCCCTTATTCTAACTCTTCCAAGAAGACGGTAAATGCACTGTCCATATCTCTCCTCGTACTCCTCTGGTTCCTTAATCAGTCTTATATAGAAATCCCTGCCCCTAAAAACACCTTGTAACACCTTCCTCCTCTCCGAAAGTAGGAATGAGTTTAATGGCATGAAAGTATCTTTTACTCTAAGCTCATAAAGCCTGAGAAGCTCACGGTACGTGTAACGTCTGAGAGCATCCTCTTCGCCCTCCATAATAGTCTTTAGGGAGCGATAGAGCGCCCGTCCAGCTTTTTCACCATATACGACTAAATCTATATCCGATTTATCAGTATGAAGCCCCACAAGAAGGGATCCGCTTACTCCTATGCACTCATAACCTATACCTGTTAGGGATTCTAGGAAACTTGCAAGTTCACAGGCTAATGCTTCTACTCGATCCTTCGATCTCTTCTTTAATAGCCCATTAAGCGCCGCAATAGGATCGTACACTTTGTGGAGTCTGCTGTAGGGGACAGCTTGAAACCACCTATTTAAAAACTTATCAAAGTATAGGTACTCAGGAAAGTTCGTTCTTAAGAAGAGTTCTCTATCACGCAGGGAGTATACCTTAGCATACCGTATACTACTCCCCCTTCTTTCCCTATCGCCCTCAGGATCGGGAACATAACGGATATAGGCTATAACCCTATCTGGAGGATGAACTAATCCTTTAACATCAAATATTAACCCTTCAATGCTCTCAACAAAGAAGCCCTCTATCGGTCTTTCTACCATACGCCTACCTTTAACGATGAAATTTTAATCCCATAGTATACAAATTTGTTCCGTCAACTCGCTTCTAATTGTGTGTTCAAAGCTAATATAGATGTTCTCCCCGAAGGATTTGATGGAATATGGTTAAGACTACGGCTATCTTCGAAAAACCTGGCCTAGCCAGTCAAGAAGAAAGTCGTCTATTGGACTTTAGTTCTGAGCGGCTTAGGCTCAAGTAACGAAAATCATTACATTGATCACTCCTTAAGCTTCAAGCGAAACCTATAAAGTCTTCAAGGCGTTAGTGGTGTGGAGAGAGACATCATTATGTGGGAAGGTCTATACCCGCCTCAGCTAATATTTTCTCAGAGAAAATTTAGGAAAGTTCTACTCAATCCCCCAAATTTCAACCCAGGATCTTGGTGCGGCGCCGGTAAGCTCTGGATCGACCCTGAAGATGGCGAATATTGGCTAACCAGCAGACCGAGAGAAGGTATGGAAAGAAGGGGATATGCTGTTGAAATTTATAGATCAAGTAACGGAGAAGATTTCAGCCTAGCGACATGGATTAGTAAAGAAGAACTTAGCGAAATCATAGGCATTACTGTTCAAAGCATTGAGAATCAGCAGCTCGTTCGCGATCCCCTTACTGGAAGGTACTACCTCTACTTGTCCGTAGATATAGCAGAAAGAAATGTGGCTGGTGATGCGAATAGGATATACGAATCCAAATGGGAGACCTATCTCCTATCCGCTGAAGACCCTAGTGGTCCTTGGCAGGGAGAAGGCTTCGTACTTAGAGGCGAAAAAGACTACGATAGCGGCGAGGCGAGAGACTGCACCATAGACATTATTGATGGGAGATACTTCTGTCTATATAAGGCAAGAAAACGTGGAGAAAAAGTAGTTCGTACGGCACTCGCCATAAGCTCCGATGGAAAGAGATGGGTAAAGCTTGGGATACCAAAAATTGATGGAAAAGAGCAACCTAGTTACTTTTTACTTAATGGATCGATATTTGCTGGCTGTGCAGGACCCATATTCATCGGGACTCAAACTCTTGAAGTCATTAGGGGAGCTGCCTTAACGAGACACTTCGTAGCCTATGTAATAGATTACCGAAACTTAAACCTGGAGGAAATATTCTTAGCTGAATGGACTCCGGGGTCAAAGTACGAACATCCCGATTATCCTATACATACCTATGTAAGCATAGCATTTGACCCCATTAAGGAGAGATGGATTATGACTGTAGAAGCCGTAGATCCCGTATACAGCAAGGAGCCTGGACTGAATACGGAAGTTGACAGAGTACTATTATACTTAGTTGATGGGAGATCATAGAACTCTATCATTCTTTGCTTTGTAATTTTATTGTTTTATTTTACTATGTGAAATTTTAAACCGGAGGACCGCGGGATCGGGAACTAATGTAGGTATACGGCTGCTTGTCTAAAGTAGCTACGACTAAAAATGAGAATTATGGAAAATGGTTTGAGGTCTCGCTTCAGCACTGTTATATATATTATTTAATGCTATTTAATTTCGGTGCAAGACCTTGATCGAGGAGAGATTTGGAGCAGGATTATGGATCTTCGGAAACCTATCGGATAGGTTCTTGCCTACAGGATACAAGTCTCCCAAAGAGCTTGAGGATAAAATGGACATGGCAGCTCGCGTAGATGGACTGAAAGGTATTGAAGTCATCTACCCGGCAGACGTCAATGAATATAACATCGACTATTTTAAGAAATTATTGAAAGCTAAGGACTTAAAGGTTGTTGCGGTAGGCGTTGATGTTTGCTGTGAAAAACAGTGGAGCAATGGAGCTCTATCTGCACGGGATGATAGGGTAAGGAAGGCGGCTATAGAGAGGATAGTAAAAGCCGCTGAAATAGCCAAAGAATTGGGAACCTGTATCGTTAATATATGGCCTGGTCAAGATGGATACGATTATCCTCTTCAGGTAGACTATCAGAAGGCCTGGAACCTATTTAAAGACTCCATCAGAGAAGCTGCTGAGAAAGCTGAAGGAGTTAAATTGAGCTTAGAGTATAAGCTTAAGGAACCGCGTATGCGCCTCTTCTTAAGTACCGCCTGGAGAACTCTCCTTCTCATACGCGAGCTTGGTTTAGAGAAAGTAGGCATGACGCTAGACGTGGGACACGCATTTTACGCTAAGGAAAACATAGGAGAAGTAATAGCTCTGGCGGGCAACGACCTCTTCCACTTACACTTCAATGATAACTATGGTGATTGGGACGACGATATGGTTGTGGGATCTATACGGTTACTTGAGTTTATTGAGGCCACCTACTGGCTTAAAAAGATAGAATATGATGGCTGGTTAGTCCTCGACATATTCCCATACCGTGAAGACCCCGTAAAAGCATGCTCATCAAGCATTTTCGTGTTAAAGAAAATACTGAGACTAGTCGATAGGCTTGGTATAGATACTTTAGACCTCTTACTTAAAGAAGAAGATGCCCCTAAGGTTATTCAAGAAGTCTTTAAACAGGTCCTCCCCGAATAGAGGGGGGTAATATTGCAGTTCCTAATGGGACTTGATATCGGGACTACGGGAACTAAAGCCATAGTAATCGATGAGGAAGGCCGTATTATCAGTCGAGGATATAGGGAATATAAACTGTATCACCGTAAGCCAATATATTCCGAGCTCGACCCTAAAGAAGTCTGGGATGGAATTAAAGGCGCAATAAAAGATGCTCTTACAGGAATAGACTCTAGAAATGTTAAGGCCGTCGGCGTAAGCGCTCTTGGAGAAGCTTTTATGCCAGTAAGTAAGAGTGGAGAGCCACTATATTGGAGCATGACAACATTTGATGCGAGAGCCCGGAAGTATGTAGAAGAGTGGGGTGAAAAAATGCCTGAAAAGGAAATGTTCCAAATTACGGGGCAGCCTCTCTCCCCTGACATTCCCATATACACCTTGCACAAGATCATGTGGATTCGAGATCATGAGCCAGATATTTACAATAAAACGTGGAAGTTCATGTGCTGGGAGGATTTCTTCTTCTTTAAGCTCTGCGGGAGACCAGTAATCGACTACACTCTTGCAACAAGGACAATGATGTTTGATATAGTGAAAAAGAGATGGTCAGAGGATATTTTGAACACAGCTAAGCTTGAGGAAGATATTCTCCCGGAAGTTGGACCTTCCGCTCTCGTCGTAGGGGAGGTTAACGAGAAAGGGGCTCGAGAAACAGGACTAGCTAAGGGAACACTACTCGTCACTGGTGGACACGACCAAGCTTGTGGAGCATTCGGTGCTGGGATAACAGAGGAAGGACCGTTAATGGATGCTACTGGCACTGTCGAGTGTTATGGAATAGTACAGGATAGGCTTGTTTTAAAAGACGATATGAGACTTCAAGGGTATGCTGTCCATGTATACGTTGATCCCGAAAAGTATTACATGTTCGGCTTCACTCCCACAGGCGGAGCGGCACTACGCTGGATTAGAGATAATTTCGCTAAGGATCTATTGGAAATAGAGGCACGAACCGGAAAAGGCCCATATGACATACTTAATGAGGAGGCCGAAAAGTCCGAGCCAGGCGCAAAGGGGCTGATGTTTTTCCCGTACTTAGAAGGAAGTGGCACTCCTGACTGGAACCGCAATATCTTAGGCATAATGGCCGGGTTGACTCTAGCTCATAATCGAGGAGATGTTGTTAGAGCTCTTTTCGAGGGACTAGCCTATGAGCTACGTTGGAACGTGGAGAGCATACGAAAGTTCGGTATAAAAGTTAGTGAAATAAGGACGATAGGTGGCGGAGCTAAGTCGAAACTTTGGCTTAAAATAAAAGCATCTGTAACGGGACTAAGTATAAGGGTTCCAGAAGCCAAAATGGATACCGTAGCCTTAGGTGCCGCATTATTGGCCGGTATAGGAAGTGGCATATACGCGGACTTTTTAGACGCGGTACGTAGGACCATAAGATTTGAAGCCACAATAGAGCCTTCAAAAGAGCTGTTAAGTAAGTACGAGATATTCTACAAGAGATACTTAGCCTCAAGGAAGTACCTTGTCAAGCCTTTCACGGAAGATCAACCAAGTCCGTGACAACCTAACCAGCATGTTAAAAATCACACCTTAACTACCCTACTGTTAATGTGCTGCACAGGATAGACATGGATCGTAGCTACTTAACATTAGTCTGATATTATCAGATTAGCTCTTCAATGTATCCTTTTGAATCCACTCTGTAGTGATGTATCAGTGTACCCTCGACGCTTTTACTACGCCGCTATTCCCTCTCCCATGACAAGAACTGATTGTAAAGCCGGTACGGAAATCTCGTCTATTTCCCCCAGCGTCCTCGCCCCATGACCACGGCTCTAACTAAATATTTCGCCTTTTCAGCGGCCCTCTCAGGCTCATATATGTGAGCCCACGAACATTACTCTCTTGTGTTAGCTATTTCTAGAAGAAGTGGTTTGGGTCCTGCCGCTTGAATGACGCGCCGAAAGGTAAGCTAGTGCAACCTAGGAAACATGAAGCTATGACAATTTTATTTGATTTATGCTTCCTAATGCTCTCTTTAACTTGACGCCAGCCAGCCTCCGAACCTGATTTAAAGCCTTCTCAGATAGGGATTTTGCCGTTATTACACCTTCTTTTACAGCCATATTGAACAGATTCCTGCCTGTCTCTGACCTAATAAGGACTGTAGACCAGCCTTCCTCCGAACCTGCACTGCCCACAGAAATATCAGAAAACCATGCAGTAAAATCGGGACAGGTCTTGCAGGCGACATCAACGTACTCCTTGAATTCAGTAATGGCAGCACTTCTCGCCACGCCTGTTCTGAGCCATACAATGAACTTCCCCTTCCTAATTTCAACTTTGTTAACTTCGCTTAGGGGTGCTTTAGCAACCTCGGCTATAATTTTGATAAGGTTAGCGTAAGGATAGTTGTTCATGCAGAATAGGCCTATTTTCAACCTAATTGCACGAGTATATTCTACAAGCTGGGCTTTCCTCATAAGCTCTAATGCTCTGAGATGACACGGTAAACCTACGATTGCCACTTTATCAGACCTACTTATAGCCTCTTTTAACAGATTAAGAATGGGTGAAAGAGAGTATTTGGACCCTGCCGCTATTAGAACGTCCTCCGGAGAGTTTGCGAGAAAGGGCCGGGGTTTAAGCCTTTCTGTTTCGGATTCACCGCATACTATGACTATGTCTACCAAACCCCTTTTTAGCGCCTCCATAAGTAATGCCGTCACTACGCCGCCGTCTTGACAAACTTCAAGAACTTTCTGAATCGTGCTTCTAGCAGTATACGATTCAATAACAGGTGGCTCGTAAATCTCTATATTTATTGCTGGACATACCTTAACGCAAAGCCCACAACGGGTACATTTTTCACCGCGAATAGCGATTTTGTCATCCTCTAAGTATATCGCTGAAGTAGAGCATATGCTGACACATGCTCCGCAGTAAGCGCAAATTCCCCCAGAGACCTCTAACACATTCGAAGAAGACATCAATTTACATATATACAACAATTTAATTAAACTTTGGAAACATCTACCGTTTGACTTTAGATATCACATAGCTAATTATACGATCCGCGATATTCACCTTAGTAACCGATTGGAGCCCACGCCATCCAGGCTGACTATTAATCTCCGTTATGAGATACCCTCGAGAACTTTCAAGTATATCCACGCCTGCGACCTCGCAACCTATTATCTCAGTAGCTTTTATTGCAAGCTCTCTTAGCTCCTCATTAGGCTTTAAAGGCTTGGGTCTAGCTCCTTGAGCAATATTAGTCTTCCATTCTGTACCTTCCCTGTACATAGCAGAAACAACGTCTCCTCCTATTACAAATACTCTTATGTCCCTATTACCATGAGGCACGAATTCTTGAACGTAGAGTATACGGTGGATGAAGGTTAATGCGTTAAATATCCTTCTAGCTACTTCAGGATCTGAAACCCTAGTCATTCCGAAACCTCTCGAACTGAAAATCGGCTTCACCACGACATCTCCTCTAAATTCATAGAACGCCTCCATGGCTTCTCGAACACTTTCAGTAACGACAGTTCTAGGAACAGGGATTCCCTTCTCTTCTAATAGGGATAATGCATAGAATTTGTCAATGCACTTCTCTATTGCCGACGGATGATTTATAACCACTACACCGAGTCTCGTTAATCTGTGCAAGATATCCATTCTGAAAATAGCCTGCTCAAGAGAACATCTACCTATAGGACGGACTATTAGTGCCAGAACGTCCTTCAAGAGATCTATATCTCGAGCCTTTATTCGGGGGGAAAAACCTACTCTGGCTACAATTATCCTAAAATTTATGCAAAGGGGCTGGTATCCCCTTCTGAGAATTGCTTGTTGAAGCTGTCTAGAGCACCAAGCATTAGGGTTCCGAGTTAAAATCCCTATTTTCATCTTATACACCGTCCAGCATCAGGCTCTGAAAACCTATTGAATACGAGACTAATCCTCCATTTACTTTGTAGTGCGCTCTAACTAGATATTATTTATTGACGCACAGCGTTGCTCCCCAGCTGGTTACTCGAGCTCGAAGCTTCGGATCAGTAGTTTACGATTCACTGTACCACTTCTATACGATCTGCCAGTAGATATATTGCGTAGTGTAATGGATGCTGGTGCAAATATTTTAGGATCTACTTTGTAAAAGTCGAAACCCGCCTCCTTGAATATCTCATAGAACGTCTTTCCATAACTCGACGAAGCATCAGACGAAGCATTTTTTACAATGCTCTTGAGATCCTCATCCTTGTCGTAAACTATCATAAGGTCTACTTCGCCCGCGTATATTATGGCGTCGTTTGTACGCCCTATCATTATTGTTGGATCGGGATGTACGGGAGCTATGGGGCACACCCCCGCACCGTATACTATACTTTTCAGCTCGAATCCAAGAGTATCTAGTCTATGCATACCTACTTCGACTATTCGAGAACTTACTTGAATAGAGCCAGCAATACTATTTGTGGGAACCACTATGACGTATAGGTTTTTGGGATTTATGCTGCACTTATTCGATATTTCCACTAAAGCTCCATCTGGAGGATACTTGGACGTTTCAAGAACTATAACCGCTTCATCGAAATCGTCTTTATATCCTATTTTTTGAAATAACTTTTTAGGCTTTAATGCAAGCGCTCTGGCCGGTCCAGAGCCAAGTGCCGTAAAATTCTCATACTTAATACTCCAGCCAGCATATTGTGACGCCATACAAGCTATTATAGGGTTATCTATGAACTCCTCTATGACGGGTATATAGAAGTCATCATAGCGTCTTAAATTTAGAGCGACAGCTCCTAATCCCCCTAAACACACCTTGGCTACGTATAATCCGGCCTGATATCCACCAGGAACCTCTATGCCGCAATCTATTATAGTTGAACCTACCTTAGAGAAAAAGCACTTTATCCCTAAAACATCAGCTTGACTGATCATCTCATCTACTATCTTTACGGACTCTTTATTCACGCTAACAGTCATCGCTCATCGTCTCAAGTAAACTTTCAAATACTTTAAAGTCCGGATTATTTTTAACTGATACATATAGTCTACCCCTACATTCTATATCGCCTAGTACATCTCCCAAGAAGAGATAGAATGGACCCTTAATCTTTTCACCTTTAACTTTAACGGAAGATGCGATACCATCTATGTAAAATGTGGGTAAAACTTCGCCCACACGTCCGCACACAACAATTTTTCCTCCCGTCATTCGAGCACCTGCCTTTCCTTCACAGTCTCCTCGAATCAAAATGCTTCCCCCACTCATTTTAACTCCTGGCATAGCCTTGCA
This sequence comes from Thermoprotei archaeon, assembly GCA_003649515.1. Lineage (GTDB taxonomy): Archaea > Thermoproteota > Thermoprotei > Thermofilales > B20-G17 > B14-G17. The sequence goes on from QMSC01000014.1 coordinate 12,936, forward strand.
TGAACCATCAATTGCTATTAAACCTCCATTCATGCAAGCTCCAACTTCCGCACCCGCGTAACCATGCACTCTAATAATTCCTCCACTCATGCCCTTTAGAGACCTCTCCCCTCTTAAAACTGCACCCACATGATCCCCTGCACAGCCATGTACTTCTATTATTCCGTCCCGCATCTCCGCACCTAACCAGGGCCCTGCATGACCATGTACTATAATAACTCCACCTCGCATTCTAAATCCTAGGAAAGGTCCTACATTCCCCTTGATTACAATTTCACCAGTGCTCATCTCCTCGCCTATCCTCCAAACCTTGCTGAAGTTCCCCTCCATGATTATTTTCACAGAGGCTGAAGGGGAATTTTTGGAAACCGCTTTAATATAGAAAAGCTCCTCGAGACGATATGTGCGATTGCCCTCAAATACCTTGAGTTTCTTTAAGTCTTCTAAATTGAGACCAGCAAACTTGTCCGGAGAAATGCATTCAGCCTCCACTGGCACCTTAAAACTCCTACGCGGTTTGATCAGGAATACGCTAGCCCCTCCCATGGTCTACCTATCCTCCAACATAAATTGGTTTAGCGTGCCCTAACTCACTTTCATTAATAACATAATTAGCTAGCTCGATGGTATACCATCGTTTAAATTCTTCTCGCAGCTCGTTCAGAAACTGCTCTTCCGGCGGGCTCTTAAAGTCCACATAGAAAGTTTTGCTACAACTGTCATTTATTACCTTGCCATTCTCGACCACTACATTCCCGCTCTTTATCGTGTATAACGCCCTCTTAAAAGCCTTAATAACACTCTGATAGTCCTTCGAGAAGTCTATTTCCTCGGGATTTAGATCGTATATAGCTACGTCAGCGTCTGCACCTACACCTAAATGACCCTTGATGTTGTCGAGCCCTAGAAGCCTGGCAGGAGCCGCTCTCGTTACCACTGCTATTTCGTATAAGCTGTACTCCCTCTCTATTGAAGGCAGGACAGCCCTCTTAACGGATCTCCTGTTGAGCTTTGCGAACATTTTCTCCCTAAACCTCCTGCTCATGAGAAGAGCTATTATCTTAGGATACCTTGTAAAGGGTGCGCCATTTGGATGATCAGTGGTTATCATAACCCTCCAAGGATCCTTTACTAGTAGGGCTAATTCAAGTCCTATACACCACTGAAGCGCATTTACTAGGTTCTTTTTCTTATACTTGTATGGCACTATCCCAGCCGCTGCCTCGGACTCGACGTCTATGCCTGTCCACTTCCAGCGAGCCATATGGAAAAGCGCGAACTCGAAGGGAGCATCAGCCGTCATAGTAACGGCTGTACCAAAATCTATCTGACCTATGTCAATGCTCAAGTTATTATTGGCATTAACGTACTTGGTTAATGTCTCCGATCCCGTACCGATATTAGCCCAGCTATCACCTGCATAAGCGTTGAACTGAAGATGCGTAAGGTGTAAGGTAACTTTGTCGTCAGCAGGAGCATACTTCATGGTCTTCAACGTTGTCTCATAGTTGCCAGGTATTCCGAGGCGATTACAGTGCAGGTGAATAGGATGAGGCAGTTTAAGCTCAGCACGTATCTTGCATAGTTCTTTAATGATATCTCCCGGAGTAATATTGTATGGTTCTATTTTATCGTCTACATCGAGCCCATAGCCCTTTCCCCAGCTCCATAATACGGCTGTCCCTGGATCCACGAGCTTTAATCCATAACTTTTAGTAGCCATTAGAAGCCATTTTATGAACATCTTGCAACCATCATGGTCCTTCCTGTCCAGGTAATTAAGCAATATTCTATTTGAATCAACAAGTATTAAGCATGCTTTATCCAAAATCGGGATGTCATTTAGCTCCTCATGCGTATGCCGAGTTTTTAAGGGAGGAGAAGCGGGCTCTACGACCATAGTCCACCCCATCCTAGCGTAGCGATAGCCTGTGAGAAATGTGCTTGGAGTGTATTTCCCAGTGCCTGATCTTCGGAGCGGATGGTGTGATCGCATATAGCTTCTATAGTGTTCGCTTACCATCATTATTCTTCCTGTATTTACTTTGGGTCCCGCTACGTGAGAGTGTATGTCTATTCCACCTGGCATAACGACTTTTCGCGAAGCGTCAATAATCTTAGCTTTTCTTAAGTTTATTTCAGAGGATTCGACAATTTTACCATCTTTTATGGCTATATCCATTATTTCCCCATTGACCTTATTTAAAGGATCATAAACATAGCCATTTTTAATAAGTATTTCCATAATATCACCTAGTATTTCTTAAGCCTTCTTACCTTCGAAATTATTAAATTTAATACTTCTTCATCTGAAAGCACGCCCCTAGGAGGCTTTATGAAGCTCTTAAGTCTCAATGGAACACCATCCATTCTATAGGCGGTTCCCTCGCACTCCACTCCCACTATAGCTGAAGGTATTACTACATCTGAAACTGTGGCTGTTAAGCTCCATTTGGGATCAATTGTTATTACAGGCACTTCTAGCAGATGTCCTACAGCTTTTTTGGGAAAGTGTGCTACCGGATCTGAGGCCACTACAAGTACTGCATCTACATCCCCGTTAAGCAGTAGATCTGTCGCACTTGTAAGCCCGGGATTGTGCCTCGGATAGCCTCTTCGGAAATCTATTGCAAAAGCATAGCCTGTGGTCCAAGCGCATGCCTGATTAGCGCCAGTGACATTGTAGTGGCCGCGCATAGGTATTAAAACGAACTTCGTCCACTCGTTTAAGTCTTGAACAAGCTTAATTAGCTCTTCGATATTCCTACTCTTACCTGCGGTCATCGTAACGCCAAGACCATAGAAGAGAACACCGAATCTACAACTTGTCATCATATCTGCGAGCTGATAAATTGTTTCTTGAGGAACACCAGCAACCTCTTTCGCCTCAAAGTCGTATTCCTTGACAGCCATCCTTAAGGCACTAATAAGCTCGTAATCATGGCCGGGTTTAACTTTTATAAATAAGTCTGCTACCCTTGCAGTATCCGTATACCTGACATCTACCACATCAATTCTCCTATCCTTCCGAGACTTCACGTATATTCCTCGAGCTAGCGCACTATATCTCGTTAAGTGTCTTGGATGCGCATTTAGAGGATTGCAACCCCAGTAAATTACTAGGTCAGCGTAGTTCTTTACTTGACCCAAGGTCGATG
>QMSC01000015.1 GCA_003649515.1 Thermoprotei archaeon
AGCAGGGACTGGAAGAGGTGCTGATACGGCAGTGTTAATTACTGCCACTGTTTCTCGAAGGTTCTTCGACTTACGCGTCAAAAAGATCCTTGCCAAGCCCATATATTAAGAAGAGCAGCTTGCTAAAAGTTTGGACCTACACATTCCTTCTTAATTTGTGAAATTCTTTATCCCTTTTTAAGTCTATATATCTTTTTTAACACATTATCAGGGCACTAGTATGTCTGTCTGAGAATTAGCTTTAATAGTTAAGTATGGTATTTCTCATTTTAGTGATATGAGTGGGAGCGCTTGAGCTTCTTTCACCCACTACTGTAAGGCTAATAGAAGAGAGGGGCTTTAAGGAATTAACTCCACCACAAAAAGAGGCTATACCGCTGGTGCTTCAAGGGCATAATGTTCTCATAGTCGCCCCCACGGGCACCGGGAAAACTGAGGCCGCGATCATTCCTATAGTAGATCTAATGCAACGTGGTTCGCCAGAGAGGGGTGTAAAGCTCATATACATTACCCCCTTGAGAGCCCTTAACCGAGATATTTTAGATAGGATTAAGTGGTGGTTTCTTAAGCTTGATCTAAAAGTCTCTGTGAGACACGGAGATACTCCCTTTTCTGAAAGGCGATTACAGTCTCTCTCGCCACCTGATGTACTTGTTACAACACCTGAGACCTTTCAACTGCTTTTTATCGGTAGGATACTCAGGGAACTTATTAAGAGCGTTAAGTGGGTCATTGTTGACGAAGTTCACGAAATTTTCGCGAGCAAGAGAGGGGCTCAACTTGCTATTCTTCTCGAGAAGTTAAGAAGACTCATTTCTCCAAGAAGGCTTCAAATAATAGGCTTATCAGCGACTGTTGGAAATCCTAGGGATGTAGCGTCCTTCATTGCAGGTTCAGATTTAAATTGTAAAATCGTTTACGTGCCAGTTGCGAAGCGCATTGAGGTCAGAGTACTATACCCTAAACCTGGAGCTAAGGATTTCGCTATAGCGGAAAAAATAGGAGACTTTCCTGAAGTAGTTGCACGGCTAAGGATCATAAGGGAGTTAGTTGACAAGCATAAGGCTGTCATAATATTTACGAATACCAGACCGACAGCGGAGCTACTTGCAAGCAGGCTTAAAATGCTTGACATAAAAGCTCCAATAGAAATTCACCATGGAAGTCTTTCAGCTGAGACTCGTAAGAGGGCGGAAAGCGGGCTAAAGATGGGCGAGATAAAGGGACTTGTTGCGACATCTTCTATGGAGCTAGGAATTGATGTGGGCCGAATAGACTTAGTTATACAGTATAATTCTCCTCGAGAAGTTTCAAAGCTTGTTCAAAGAGTGGGTCGTAGCGGACATAAGCTTGGTGAAACCAGCAGAGGTGTTGTGATCACCCAAGGATCTAATGATGCTCTTGAAGCATTAGTCTTAAAGGCGTTTCTGAAAAAGGAGAAAATAGAGCCCATACAATTTCCCCTAGAACCTCTTGATGTATTAGCGCATGAAATTATCGGCTTCTTCATCTCCGAGCGTGAAAGAGGTCTTAACTTAGAGGTTCTCTACGAATTCTTCAAGCTCGCATACCCCTACCGAGATCTTTCTTGGAAGGAGTTCATAGCTCTAATAGATTTTCTCGAGCAATTAAAGGTAGTAAAGAGGATTGGTGACAAAGTCGTTTTAATGGATAAAAAGTACGCATACAAGTACTTTTACCGGAACCTTTCAATGATCCCTGAAATTAAGCAGTATCTTGTCGTAAATGTAAAGGATGGACTACCTGTAGGCATTCTGGATGATTTCTTCGTAGCATATTATTGTGAACCAGGGGTTAAGTTCATAATGGCGGGCAGACCTTGGAGGGTAGTGCGCGTATCTGAAGATCTCGTACAAGTAGAGCCTGAAGAGGACTATTTGGGGGCAATTCCGAGCTGGATTGGAGAGGAGATACCAGTCCCCTACGAAGTTGCTCAAGAGGTAGGAAGGATACGAGATTTCGTAGCATCTAAGGCAAGGGAAGGGTTAAGTCTTAAATGGATAGCATCGATACTAGCTAAGAAATATGATTGGGAGAACGATGACGTAGAAGAGGCTGTAAGGGATGTCTATTACATGGCTAGAAGAGGTCTCAAAGTCCCATCTGACAGAGAGATCGTGATCGAAGGCTTTGAAGACATTATTGTAGTGCATGCACACTTTGGCACAAGGGTTAACAGGACTCTCGCTAGATACCTGTCATACAAGTTATCCGAAAAATACGGTATAAGCGTGGCGATTTCAGAAAAGCCCTATACTATTACTATTAAATCTAAATGGCTGAACGTGGAGGATGTAGCGCTCTGCCTGAAGAACGTGAACCCTGAGGAGTTCGCATCAGATGTGAGAAGAGGAGTTATTGGAAGCAGGCTATTTAAATGGAGACTTGCGCAGGTCGCTAGAAAAATGGGAGTACTGGATCCTGATGTTAAACTCTCTTTCGAGCTCATGGACAAGCTCTCTAACGCCTTGAGGGGGACTCCGGTGTACGACGAGGCCTTGAAGGATGTTTTGACTAGAGACTTAGATCTTCAGAGAGCATCTGAGGTCATACAACGCATAGCTTCAGGAGAGATAGGCATCCACGTTCAGAAAGCCTTCTCCCCTTTATCGGAACAAGTGCTACATTTCATTAAATTTAGTGGAGAAGTCGTTAAGCCCGAGAGAAGAGGTGTATTAAGCCTGTTGCTTTTCAAAGCAAAACTGCTCTCCCGAAAAGTCGCTGTGGGCTGCCTTACATGTGGACACTTGGAGGAGAAATACCTATATGAGATAGGGGATAGCTATAGATGCCCGGTATGCGGAGGCTCTGAAATAGCTTTTAGCAATAGACCTGTAGATATTTTCCGCAAGACGTTGGAGAGGTACATAGAATCTCCTAATAAGTTCTCCCATGCTAAACCTAAGGTGGTATCAGCCTTGTATGAGAAATACGGACTACGGGCTATTATGGGTTTAGTTCTAGGTCTTTCGCTTAAGGAACTGCGCGAAGTTCTCGGAAAGGATCATGAATCGTTGGACGAGTTCATTAAAGAGCTTTACATCCTAAGTAAGAGAAGACTGCTTAAGCACTTTGGTTTTTGGAAGGGCGGTAGCTTAACATTTTAATCAGCTTCTCGACATCTACCTCCATATATGTTCTCCAGCCTAATTCTATGAGATCCTTTTCTCCCTCGAAGAGGTAGCCCGCCTTTATGAACCGATCAAGGGCTACGTCTATCCTCCACTCAGGAATTTTAGTGCGAAGCAACTCAACAATGTTTTTGCGGGAAACTTTCCCTCCTAAGGATAGTGCGAGAACTATGGTTGAGGCCAAAACGGCTAGGTCATCTATTCTCCAACCGACACTTCTTAAATCTTCTTCAACAAGTTCCTCTGATAACACGATTCCGATCCAGGCGTCTTCCAGCTTCTCCTTATCCTCGAGTTCCACTTCCTCTCCTCTCTTCAATACGGCTTTTACTCTAAGACCAAGCTTCGAAAGCTTGCCATTTAGCTCCATAAGTACCTTGTTGTAATCTGATCCGAGAATTTTCCTGAGCTCTGAGCCCTTTACTCCTGGCCTACTTCTTCCACGTAAGAGTAGGAGCCTCAATGCTCTCCTTAGCCTGGGATCTTTTCTAGCTCCTCTCGGCATGTCTTTTCACCCATTCTTCGTAACTTAAGGGAATTGCAACAGAGAAGCGTTTTCTTATCTCTTCGGCGTCAGGTTTAACGATATACACTTCACCGCTTTCAGGATCTATTTTCAGCGATAACTCCCCACGGCTTATGAGAAACGCTAGAAGTACGGCGTTTTCAACAGTTTTAGCGTAGCTATCCTCGAGGATCACGTCCCAGTACTTTACTTGCTTGTTATTCTCAAGTAGGGGCGCTACTTTTAGCGATAGAAGGCTTATTTTAGCATTGAATTCTTCTTCGCTCATGATGCCTAACGTTCTCAAGTAGTCTCTGCTCAAGAATCCTAAGGTTCCTTCTTCTTCGACTCCGAGGGTCTTCCTTATCCTCCTAACTTCCTCAATGTATCTAAGCCCTCTAAAAATCTCCCTTATTGTGAGATGATCGCGGTACACTAGAGGGGTCCAGGAGGATAATAGTGCTCGGCCTATGTCTTGAGCATCCATGTTCTTTAAACTCAGAACCGCTAAAATAGGACCTATGCCTAATAGCGATGATTCTACCTTTATCCATTCCTCTTGCTCGCTTATTATCTCAATAACGCTTTCTATAGCCTCTGCATCTAGGGAGAAAACGCTTTCACCATATTTCTCTAAAAGAAGCCTGAGGTCCTCCAGTACTGAGGCCACGTCTATTTGGAATGGGTCCTGTCTTTTCTCTATAACCTCTTTCATTTCCTGTAATCGTTTCCTTATCCTCTCTTCTATAGTTTTAGGAAGAGCGCTCATCTAAAGACACCTACCTTTGATACTCCCTTCACGTTTTGAACTACTATCACATTCGCTTTCTGAATGTTTTCCGTTAGGGTGCCCGGTGTTATTATAAGATACTGAGAAACAGGATTTTCCTCCACGATTGAGAATATTAAGTTGAATATCGCCTCCCTATTTCGCGGATCCATGTGTACATCGAACTCGTCTATTGCCTTAAAGGGAGATCTAATGTACTGTTGCAAGGCTAGGAGGAAACACATGGTAGCTGTAGTTCTCTCTCCCCCACTTTGTGTATAGGGGTCTAGAACCGTTGGTGAAGCTCCTCTAAATCCCACAAGCACCTCTACACCTGCTTTTTCAACGTCATCTAGGTTCACTATTCTGACGTCTCCTACAGCATCTACGAAAGACAGATACTTCAAATACAGTTCACGTATGCCCGAAATGAGTTCGATAACCTTTTTCTTCCAAAGATTTCTACGGTATTCTAGTTCTTCGAGAGCCTTTTCTCTATTTCTCGCCGCTATAAGAGCCCTTTCCTTCAATCTATTGAGATCCTGTAGGTACCTTTCGTATATCTCCCTGATGTCTTCTCTAACGTGTCTATAAGCGGCTAATTGTAATTCTACTTGGTGTAGTTCTTCTTCAATCTCTTTTAGCGTCCTTTCGGTCTTTATTCGCTCGCCGAGAATTAAGGCTCTTTTTAAAAACTCATTTAAAGCTCCTCTGCTCTCCTCAAGTTCCGAGCTCTTCTCCTGGATCTTATTAAGTATGAGAGTTAACTTGAATTCAGAAAGTTTCATGTTGCAGAGGTTTTCAGCATAAAGTTCCCATATCCTCCGATAATCCCTCAAAAGTTTCTTGAACTCATGAGTCTCTAAGCCTTTACTGTAGGAATCAAGGATTTGTTTTTCATAGTTACTTATCATATCCAGGTATGTTTCGAAGTCTCTCTTACACTCGCTAATGAGTTTCGTCAACTCCTCCTTTTCCACGGAAAGTTTCTCAAGTTCATCCTCCAGCATTCTCACCTTTCTCTCCCAATCTCTAACGATCGTCCATGCCCGTTCTAGTTGCAGATACCTCTTCCTCTCCTCCAGCTTAGTTTTCTCAATGTAAAGATCGTACTCTGCTTTTACTTGGGCCAGCTTTTTCTCAGCTTCGTTTAAGAGCTTTTTGACCTTTTCCTCCTCACTTAAAGTATATTCAAGTCTGCGCAAAGCTCTCAAAATAGCATCTCTATAACCTTTTAACCCTGTAGCATCCTCAATTAGGCTCAGTCTCTCTTGAGGGGAGAGGTATACGAATTCTTCTATCATGTTTTGGTGCATTATTATAAACATGTTATCAGGGTTAAGTCCTATCTTCCTCAAGAGCCTGGAGACTTCATTTTTAGTCGCAGGATTATGGTTTAACTCATGCCAGTATCTCCCATCCGCCCTAATGTACCGCGTAAGGTAGAATTCGTCATAACGCCATCGAGGAAGAGGTTTAGTGCCGTGTCTCGGCGAGTTGTCTACAACTACTGTGACCCTTGCAATGTCCTCACCTCTTCGGATCAGATCACTTAACTTTCTTCCCCTTTCAGTGTATGTTTGTCCCAACGCCACCGAGATCGCTAGAAGTATTGAGGACTTACCAGCACCATTAGGGCCCGTGATTATGTTTAAGCCCGCCTTCAAGGGGATCCTAGCGTACCTATAGGACATAAAGTTCTCGATAATAACTTCCTTGACTAAGGGTCTCATCTCCAACTCTATACATCCAACTTTGATTGACGTGCACAGTATTTTATGCCTTATCCTCTTGAGGAGGTAAGATTACAGAGATATCACTCAACTGTTCTAAAACTATATATCGATTATCGGAGCGGACTCATGTCAAAATGTATAAGGGCCGCGGTGTCCGACCGCCCACTCATCCAATACCCCCAGCGGAGCTGTTGTGGGCGTGATCCTGCCGTCCAAGAGTAAATACTCAAAATGGCTAATAATTTTTACGCAAAAACGAGGATATAAGGGCCCCGGGCGGGACTCGAACCCGCGACCTCCGGCTGTCTGCCACTAGGGACCACAGGCCGGCGCGCTAACCAGTCTGCGCTACCGGGGCCTTCCAATTCTCTTAAAAGTAAGTGGAGTTTTTAATATTTTTCTCGTTTAGCGAGGAGGAGTATGATGTGCAGCGATAGCAGTTAAGGGTTAAAAACAGTTATGCTATAAAAGTCAAGGGTGAAACTACGAGGTTCTCGGACGCTCATTGTCACCTCAACCCAGTTAGAGGCCTAGGGGTACGTGCAGGGGAGAAGTTCAAGAAAGTGGGTGGATGGTTTATCGTTGTGGTTAGCCTGCCTCCTTGGTATTATGGAATATCAGTAGGCGACGTTAAGGCTTACAGAAAATGCTTTGACCTCATGGTTTCTGTGTGTAGAGAATTGAAAGGAATAGGGTTAAAAAGCGCCTTGCATTTAGGCTTTCACCCAGCTGAAGTTGATAGATACTCAAGGCTCGGTCTTAGACCCGAAAGGATAAAAAAGCTAGGATTCCAGGTGATCGACTTAGCTGCTAAGTACATAGAAGAGGGCCTGGCTCAAGGATTTGGAGAGGTGGGTAGGCAACACTATCCAACCTCCAAACTTAACGTCGAAATAGCTGTCAGTATCATGAAGTATGCTCTAATCAAAGCCACAGATCTCCGGGCGCCAGTGCACTTGCATTTAGAACAGGGAGGTGAAAAGACGATTGATTGGATCGAGAGAGTTGTTAAGAGCGAGGGGATAGACAGAAGGTTATTAATCCTACATCACATCGATCCACTAAGCCTAGGCTGTGCTATTGAAAGGGGTTTTTGGACAACTATCCTCGGAACTAAGGAGAACCTTAAAATAGTTGCGAAAAATCCGCCTAGATACTTAGTGGAAAGCGATTTCCTCGATGACCCTAAGCGTCCAGGCGCTGTCATAGTTCCATGGTCCGTGCCTAGAGCGTGGAGACAAGTTATCGAAAGTGGTTTCTGCAACGAGCAATATGTAAGGGAGGTTAATGTCGCAAACCCCTGCAGGATCTATGGCTTTGAGTGAGTGATCAGAGATTTTATATCATTTATATATAAGGATAATAATAAGGTTATATATAAAATGACAATATTTTCATTGCTGGGGGATCTCCATGCAGTTTAAATTCTCTACGGGTGTTTGGGTTTTTGGACCTGGAGTCGAGCGTTTCTCACCCAAGGGCTATAGAGAGGATTATCCTATAGTTAAAAGGATCGAGCTTGCGTCGAAGGTCAAGGGGCTTCAGGGACTTGAGTTCCACTACCCTACTGAGGTATCTCATGAAAACTTAGATGAGGTTAAAGAAGCACTTAAGAAATACGATCTTAAGCCCGTAATAATCTTTCCTCATATATTCCATGAGCCTAAGTGGAAGAGGGGAGCGCTTGCAGCACTTGATGAAACTACTAGGAAGGAGGCTGTGAGGATATCAAAGGAGACAAAGGATATTGCTGAAGAGCTTGGAGCCGAGATGATAGGAATATGGCCTGGAAGGGACGGCTTCGATTACCCATTCCAAGTGAATTATCTCAAACTCTGGGATAACTTCATAAACTCCTTAAAGGAGATCGTGGAATATAAACCAGACATAAAAGTTGCACTGGAATATAAGCTGGAGGATCCGCAAAGTTATCTTATAATGGGAAATTCTGGACGCGCTATGGCGATAATTCAAGAAATAGGTTCAGATAACGTGGGAGTTAATCTCGAGGTTGCTCACGCATTAATAGCTAGAGAGAATGTTGCTGAGACTGTGGTTTTCCTCGCGAGGAGAAGAAGGCTCTTTCACCTACATTTGAACGATACGTTTAGACATTTCGATAACGACTTAATCTTTGGAAGCGTTAACTTTGTAGAGCTCATGGAAATGGTATACTGGCTTGTGGAGATGAATTACGACAACTGGTTCGGAATAGATGTTTTCCCTACAGTCGAAGATCCAGCTGATGTGGTTCAAGAAAGTATAAGTAACGTGCTTTTGGCGTATAAATTACTCGAAAGAATAGGCTTTAAGGAGCTTAGAGAATTCTTGAATAAAGCAGATCCTATAGCGTCACAGCGCTTTATACGGGAAAGACTCTTTGGAGATATAGCTAAGGAATTATGAGAGGCTCGAACATGAAGGTAACGGCAGTGGGCATTTTGGTAGCTGACATAATCGCCGCAGAATTGCCTAAAGTAGCGAGTCCAGGCGAAGTAATATTCGCTCCCCGAGGTATTAAAACGAGGATAGGAGGGCATCCTGCCAACGTCTCCATAGACCTAGTTAAACTGGGACTTAGAGGCGACGATATAGCAGTCATAGGCGCGGTGGGTGATGACACTTATGGACGCTTTATAGAGGAAACCTTGGCCGGTTACGGCATTAAAACTTTTCTCTACAAGGTTAGCGACGTCGGAACCTCGAAGAATTTAATACTTGTAGTGAAGGGCGAGGATAGAAGATTTCATGTAGATGTGGGAGCGAACGTTAAGCTCGACCCAATTTTTGTTGAGGAAAAGATTTCCAAGCTTGAGTCCGATATCCTTTATATAGGCGCTACGGGATGGTTAGGGAATGTCGACTTAAAGCTCCCATATTTCCTTAAAGATGCTAAAGAGAGGGGACAGCTGACCTTTGTAGATATTATAGCGCCTTACGGTAAGGAATGGAGCTATATTATTCCTTCACTCGCCTATACTGATATCTTTCACTGCAACTTAGTAGAGGCAAGCAACATCGTAGGAACAAACGATCTCTCATCAGCTACTAAAGCCTTTTTGGATAAGGGTGTAAAACTAGTAATAATAACCCTGGGAGAGGAGGGACTTTACGCGCGAAGTAAGAAGTGGAGTATAAGAATGGGAGCATTTAAGGTGAATGTTATCGACCCCACAGGAGCTGGTGATGCGTTCTGTGCGGGTGTAATTTACGAGCTAGTTAGACGCAGGATAGAAGATATAGAAGATCTGGGGCTAGATGAGGCGTTAGACATATTAACGTACGCGTCAGCTGTTGGTGCAAGCGCCACTACGAAAGAGGGAACTACAGAGGGCGTTGAGAGGAGCTTCATCGATAAGCTAGTAGAGGAGCAAGGGGATTTACTCAAGAAGGAGGCTAAAACACAAGTATTCTAACTAGTCGAATAGGCATTTTACTAGGGTAGTCTTTAACAGTGTAAACTTGAGATGAAACAGACTTTAATTCTTTGCAACATACCAAAATAACTGGAATGGAGGGGATTTCTTTATACCATCTGAGCCACTAAGAATTACCGAGCATCCGATAATCTCCTTTGAGAGAGGGAGGAGTATAGAATTCATCTTTGAGGGCAAAAAGCTCACAGGGTTTGAAACAGATACTATTCTAACAGCTCTTTACGCTAATGGTGTGAAAATATTTTCGTGGAGCCCGAAGCTGGGGAGAGCGCGTGGGGCTTTCTGCATGATAGGTAAGTGCAGTAGTTGCTTTGTTAAAGTCAACGGACAAGCTTACGTACGAGCTTGCCGTACGCCCTTAAGAGAGGGTATGGTTATTGAGAGGCAGAGAGGGCTTCCTGAGATACCAAGTCTCTCTCCTGAGAAGGAGAGAATGAGTAGGGAAACTCTATTAGCAGATGTTCTAGTGATAGGTGGAGGACCTGCTGGGTTGGCTGCAGCGATAAAAGCCGCGCAATTCGGCCTGAATATAATAATCGTTGAGGATCACTACAAGCTAGGGGGACAGCTAATTAAGCAAACTCATAGATTTTTTGGCTCGAGGGAGCTCTTTGGAGGGCTAAGAGGCTTTCAAATAGCACAGATTCTTGAAAGGCAAGTTAAAGAGTATGGAAATGTAAGAGTGCTGACGAAGACGTATGCTTATGGAGTTTTCCGAGATCAATGGGTTGGGCTTATTTCTGAAAATTCGGTCTACGAAGCTAAGGCAAAGTGCTACATTCTCGCTACGGGCGCTATGGAGAATTATCTCGCTTTTCCAGGAAACGATCTACCAGGCGTTATTGGAGCAGGAGGAGCGCAAACGTTGATGAACGAGTACGGGATTCGTCCAGGGAAAAAGGCGTTAATTGTCGGTGCGGGAAATGTCGGTCTAATAGTCGCATATCAACTGCTACAAGCTGGCGTGAGGGTGAAGGCTGTGCTAGAGATCATGCCTCAAATAGGCGGATGGTTCGTCCACGCGGCCAAAATAGCCAGATACGGCGTTCCAATACTCCTACAACATACGATTAAGGAGGTTTTAGGGAAAGATAGCGTGGAGGCAGCAATTATTGTTAAAGTGGATAAGGATTACTCACCAATACCTGGAACCGAGAGGAAAATCGAATGCGATTTTGTACTTCTCTCCGCAGGGCTCACCCCAGACACTCGACTTTTATCACAATTTGGAGTCAAGTTGAAATGGGTTCCAGAGCTCGGAGGGCTCGTTCCCCTGAGAACCAAGTATCTCGAAACGACGATACCCAACGTTCTCGTAGCTGGTGACATGAGTGGAATCGAGGAGGCTACAACCGCCATTATAGAAGGGTGGATAGCTGGACTTACAGCAGTAGTGAAAGTCCTTGGTCCCAAATCTGAAGTTCTTAGAGAAAGAGAGCGCCTATTAAAGCTACTTAAGGAATACAGAGCAGCGCCCGTGAGCGAGCGTGTTAAAAGAGGTCTTAAAAGAGTGATTATATGAGCTTTCGGTGCACGGGAATAGTCTCAGTAGATGACCTGAAGAAGCTAGGTCTCTACCCTCCCCCTGAGAGGCTGAAAAAGGGGCCCGTAGTCTTGGTCGAGTGCCCGGAGGAGATACCCTGCGATATATGTGTCGACGCCTGTCCATTCGGTGTGATAATAAAAGAATCCATTACTAGTATTCCGAAGGTTTTGTGGGATAAGTGTACAGGCTGTGGAACTTGCGTGGCAAAGTGTCCAGGGCTCGCTATATTCGTAGTAGATATTTCACATCCAGCTAAGGCTTCTGTTGTAGTTCCATACGAATTCCTCCCCCGCCCACGCGTGGGCGATAAAGTAGTTTTACTTGGACGTGATGGGAGGAGGCTCGGTTACGGTGTTGTGAGGGACATCTTTGAGGACAATAAGACTCTTGCAGTTAAAATTGATGTAGCTAGAGAGGTCGCGCTAGAGGTTAGGGGATTTGAGGTTGTGAGGCATGAGGAAGAGGGCTAACCCCATTATTGTCTGTAGGTGTGAGGATGTAACTTTAGATGAGGTAGAGAAGATCTTGGAGAAAGGCTACAGAGATCTCGAGTCTATTAAAAGGTTGCTTAGGGTTGGAATGGGCCCCTGTCAGGGCAGGACGTGCATACCATTGCTAATAAGATTGCTTGCTCGGAGGCTGAAGAAGGATCCAGAAGAGCTTTTAATTCCTCCATCTCGGCCACCTTTAACACCTATTCCTATAAGGCTTTTCGTAGAGGATGAGAAGCGTGCTGAAGACTGACGTAGTAATTATTGGTGGAGGTATAAGCGGTATTTCAACAGCTTTCTGGTTAATTAAGAGAGGCATAAAGAATGTAGTAGTGGTGGAGAAGGCTTACATAGGTTCAGGTTCGACTTTTAAGTGTGCCACAGGCATTAGAGCTTCGTTTACAAGCGAGGAGCACGTTGTCTTAATGAGGGAGAGCATTAATCTGTGGAAGGCTTTATCGCAAGAGCTGGGTTTCTCCTACATGAGAGGGGGCTATGTATGGCTTCTTTCTAATGAAGATCAGTTAAAGGCCTTTAGGGAGCTCTCGCGAATACATAACTCCTTCGGAGTTCCAACCAGAATCATAAGTGTAGAGGATGTTGAGAAGCTGGTTTCTAAAATTGACACGAGGAGTATTTTGTGCGCGCTATACGATCCTCTCGCAGGTAAAGCTGATCCCTTTGAAGCCTTGTACTCGATGGCTGGGTTCCTTCGGAGTGCTGGTGTCAGGATACTGCAACAAGTAGAAGCCACGAGAATACTTCAGAATGGCCCCCAAGTAGTAGGGGTCGAAACTACTAAGGGTATAATTCAGGGGCCTATCGTTGTGGTAGCAGCGGGCTATGAAACGAGAGGGCTTGTCAAAACTGTTGATGTAGACCTTCCTTTAAAAAACGTCCCTCACCACGCGGTCATTACTGAAGCCTACAAACGTGCATTTGATCCTTTACTTGTTGATGCGGCTTCAGGATCATATCTAGTTCAAACGTTTCACGGAGGCTTTATAATGGGCACAGAAATTGAAGAGCGGGAGGAGGCTCAACCCACGCCTCGAGTAGACTTTCTGTACAAGGTGGCTAGTGTGTGGATTAAATATCTACCGTGGCTTCGTAATGTGAACTTCTTAAGATATTGGGTTGGGTACTATGTCATGAGTCCAGATAATCATCCAATAATCGGACCGCTACCAGAGATTGATGGGCTTTACGTGGCTGCGGGCTTCAGTGGACACGGCTTCATGATGGGCCCCATAGTTGGTAAGATCTTAGCTGAGTGGATTATTGACGGCAAGCCTTCCATACCCCAGGCTGCTAGGCTTAGCTATAAGCGCATTGAGGAAGGAAAACTAATTCACGAAAAAGCTGTAATAGGATAGTTGTAGATGGCCTTAATTTCATCGGCATGAAGCTTAACTTTTAAAGGTTTTCAGATTATATTGGAGGAGGTTCTGAAATCCTTTCAGCCTTATTCTTAACCCATTTGAGAAAGCTTTCACTGGGAGGCTCTCTCTCGTAGAGTTCCTTTCTGAAGGCCTCTAACAACCTGTTCTTAAAACCCATATACTGTGCCGCAGTAATCGCTAGGTGTTTCCTTTCCCTCGCACTTACTAGGACTTCCTCGCTTTTCTCTTCCCATTCTTTCAGCCGTAAGAGGTGATGCGCTATTATTGTCACAGGAATCTTTTTCGCTATCTCGGCCAGATTCTTCATACCAATGCAGACCTCATTCATACTAACTTTGTGTCCAACAAGGTAGAGAGGAGGGCCTCCTATGATGAGCAAGTCCGCTTTGGTCTTTAAAATGTAGTCAAGAGTTTTTTGGGAAATTGGACCTTGCACATCAGGTGCGTAAACTACTTCCTCCTTCCCATACTTTATCGACGTCACAAGAACCCATCCTAACTTGCTATCATCGCGTCCATGAGGCAGTGGTTCTGAGAACTCTATATCTGTAGCTAGAAACTTGAATTTCTTGCCGTCGCAGAATACTACCTCTTTTGCAAGATCTTTAACAGCCTTTAGGAAGGAATGAGCCCTTCTTAATTGTCGGGGGTTTATGTTTGCTTCCGGACTTTTTATCAAAACTATTTTTCCCTCATATACTTCTCTGAAAATTTCTTCGTTAGTCCACTCAAACCACGAAGTGAAAGGGGGAGTATAATGGTCTAAGTGATAATGGCTTATCGTTACAATATCGGCTTGAGAAGCATACTCCAAAATTCTCTCACGAGCCTCTTTCACGGCCTTAAACTCCACTGGATGGGGTGGTAATCCATATCTTAAAGGTGCTAGGGAAACTCCTGCATCCAAAAGTACGGATATATCTGGGGTTTCAATAAAAGTCGCCATGGATCTTACTCCTAAGCTTTCCTCTGCCAATATTATAACTCGAATATTGTCTAAAAATCGGGTATTATACATAACCTCTTAAGCTCTCCTCTTCCTCCTTTTTCTTGAACATATAAGAAGTTTCACTTAAGATTATTAGAGCCCCCAGTACTAGGCTAAAGAGTTCTTGAACATCCCTAGCGAGAGTTTCTAGAGCCCTTTCTTTAGCCTGGTATGAATATAGTAGTGGAATTTTTTCAGCTGCCTCCTTTATTCCCTGAATGTATGAGAGGTTACGCTCATAATATTTTAAGATATCATCTATTATTTTTAAAGTTATAGGGCTTGCTAGATTAGCGGCTATTTTCTCCTTTAAGATGTCTATGAGCATCGTGATTATTTTCTCCCCTAATTTTATGGCCTTATCGTGCTCACCTGCAGCTACCGCCTCATTGTACTCCCTATGTAGCCTAGTAAAGTCTTCGTAAAACCTTTTGAGGAAGTTCGCGTCCTCTTCCATCTTAACAACCATTTGTTAAACTTAAACTCTTAAATAAAAATAGGTTTTCCTTAAAATTGTTCTTCAAGCATTTGACGGGCGGTTAGAATGAGTTTTTCCAATATACTGTAGGCCCTTAAGGCCTCCTTCCTATCAACTATGAGTATAGTGTCGGTGTGACATGAGATGAACTGGGTTATATTCACACCGTGATAAGCTAAGGCAGACAGTATGTATGCGATTACTCCTGGGGTCTTGATAATCTCGGGAGGACTATTGACTAAGATGGCCGTTTGATCCCTTAAGATCTCTATCTCACCTAGCTGAGCTCTCTTTCTTTCTAGTGCGGAATACAAGCTTTCGAAAGACTCCTTATCTATCATTATGGTCGTATGTTGAGGGCTTTGGGTTAACTGTAAGAAACGATGCTTTAACGACGTAAGTTCCTTAGAAAGGACATAGGGCACGGCAAATCCGCTTGTAGTGAAGACGACGATATCGTTTATTAGTTGCAAGGAGCTTGAGGCCAGGATCCTTATGATTTTTTCTTCGAAAGTCTCGCGGATCGCTTCTAGCTCCTCGGAGTATCTTCTCAAAGCCATTTTGATTGCTGGTGTATTGAATCTCATGCCTTCATAAATGCTTGATAATTCAAGGACTATCGCACGAGCTAAGGCGCTATAATTTACTATTCCCCTCTTCAAAGCTTCGAGTATGCATGGCCTTACTGTAACATATTCCCGAACTAATTCGCTTATACTCCTTTCCCTTCTTCTCATAAGTCTCGATCCCCGGCCACTCAACTTTTCGCCCCTTTCCTATGTTATAATTGAAACAGTATATTGTCTTTAATGTATATTTTGTTACAAAAGGAATATAACGTATTTTTGGTCTGGGTGTCTGGTGCAAGCCATGGAAAAGGGTGTATTAAAGGGCATAGTAATAGGAGTGATAATTGGGCTCCTAATTGGATATGTAGTAGCGAGTTTCTTCCCTGTCTTTAAATTCCAGAAAGAGGAGAGCTTATTAGAAAAGATTAAGAAGAGAGGCGTGCTAATTGTGGGAACGAGCGCCGACTGGCCACCCTTCGAGTACATTGATAAGAATGGTCAATATGCAGGTATCGATATTGAGATTGTCAAGAAAATAGCTGAAGCTCTTGGAGTGAAGCTTCAGATAAAGGACATAAAGTTTGATGCACTAATAGCGGCTTTGAAAGGAGGCGAGATAGACCTTGTCATTGCAGATATGACTCCCACTGCCGAAAGAGAGAAGGAAGTTGATTTCTCTAAGCCCTATTTCTCGGATGTCTTTGTTTTTGTCTCTCTTAAGGAGGCTCCCATTTCATCCATTGAGGATCTCTATGGAAAGAGTGTAGGTGTTCAGCAAGGTACAACGCAAGAAGACTGGGCTATGGAGAATCTCAAAGGAAAGTGTGAGATAAAGAGCTATACGAAAGTATACCCAGACATGGTCTTAGTTCTCGAGAGAGGTGATGTAAGCGCTATACTAGTATCAAAGACTGTCGCAGAGGTGATCATAGCGAAAAACCCTAAGTTGAAAATAGCTTTCATAGTGAAGGGAACTGAGGAATACGCAGCCATTGC
>QMSC01000016.1 GCA_003649515.1 Thermoprotei archaeon
GAGCAAAAAGATGCTAGGCTTACTGCTCCCTTTTCCTCCTATCTCTAGACCTCCTTTTAGCCATTTTGTGGAAACTCTCTTCGTACTCCCCGGCCTTAATAGTATCAGCTATGTGCTTGAATATGTTATATATGTCTTCAAAATACTCTATGTCCTCTCCCCGTATTCCTCGAATTTTCATTAGGTTTGTTCTCTCGCTTATCCGAAGACCAGCTTCATACATTGACGCAGTTAAAACGCTGTGGCTGTGCTCCTTAAAGGATCTTTGAAAGCTTATGCCCAGCCTTATGAGCAGCGACGATATTTCCCTAGCAATGTCTAGGTCCTTCTTTTTAAGAAATTCTTCAAACTTCTGCAATATTGGATCGAACTCCTCGACGAAGTCTGCTAGCATTTCTCTGAACTCCTTACTGGTCATTGCAACACCATTTTAATGGATTAATAGCAACGGTAAGCTAATTAATTTTACCATAAAGTATTTCGATCCTTTTCAAAAATACATGTTATATAACTTAAGCTACTGTAACAACAAATTCACAATACGGGTCTCCTCTAGCGATACACCTAGTTTCAATTATCCTAACATCCGTCTTGAAAAGCGAGCTAAACCAGCCATTAAGCATACCCCTAACAAGATTGCTTGAACTTTCTCCTCTGCCCATAAAAAGTTCACACTCAAAGTTGTTCTCTATCCTAAGCGTGGCATACTTATTTCTGAGATCGAGGGACACTATCCTTAAGGTTCCAAACCCCATGGCTTTGAATAGGGCTTCGTTAATGGCCCTAAGCTTCCCTATATCTCCTGAAGCTCTTCTAAAGTGATCCTCAAAGACCCTTTTCCCAATGGCCGTTCCGATGTAGTATAGCATTGCTCCTCCACCCGTTCCAAACATGTTCCAAGTCCACTTGATCAGTCCTTCATAAAAGTTCTTACGCAGTATTACAGCGCGTTTGCCCTCAATGGTATACTCATCAAATGGTGTCATTACGAGCGTATCTGCTAGCAGAGGCTCCACTAATTTAACTTCTCTAACCGTCTCTATCTCCCTTATTTTCTCAGCAACCATACGAACTCTCTCTTCAGCACTTGTGGCATCCACAACTATTATTCCAGCAATGGGCTCGCCTATACGGGGAGCAGAGAAGGATAGGTGAACTATTGGTAATGCAGCGTCAGAGATTATGTCGACGATTTTCTTGAGAATTCCCACAGCATAGAGAGCTTCAGGTCCTAGAACTATCATCAGCCCGAGAGGTCTTCGACCTGGCAGATGAACAACGCTGCCTAGATCGAAGAATGTTCGAAGCCTCGCCTTCATTCAACCACCGCTGTGCGAATATTCCTTTTAAACACTACATTTAATTATGTAAAGCTTTCCAATGTATTTATAACTTTCATTTGAAATTCTGAAAACGTTGCTGGAGGTCAAGTAAGTGGCTTTCAGGGTAAAAGGGCTGCTAGCGGCGTATTCTGCCATTACCGTATGGGCTTTAGGACTGGTGTTAATCAAATACCTAGCATGCTACTTTCAGGTCTTCTCACAAAACTTTTACAGGTACTCGTCTGCTGCTTTAACGCTTCTTCTCCTGGCAAATAGCACGGGGAAAGGTGGTGGGCTCTTTAAAAGGGAGCTCTTATGTAGGCTCTTATTACCAGCATTTCTTGTCTTCCTATTTCAAAACGCAGTAGTCACTGGCATCTACCTTACGTCCACGATAACGGCGGCGCTTATCCTGAGGCTCAATGTCGTGCTCGTAAACCTTTTCGCTTATGTGCTCTTCAGAGAGGAGAGGAGGCTAATTGCGTCTAAATACTACCTCTTAGGATTCACTCTATCGCTCCTAGGAGTAGTAGGGGTGACCCTTGGTGGAAGTTCGTGCGAAGACTACGGCTTCACAATCGATATGGGAGCGAGCTTAGTTCTCCTAGGCACACTATTCTGGGCGCTCTATCTTGTTTCCATTAAGAAGCTTCTAGCGAAAAACGATCCTCTATCCCTCTCCTCCATAGTCTTCACGGAGTCGTCCATACTCTTTTTCCCTCTTGCAATGTACTCCAATGGATTAAAGGAGATCTTCTATGCACCACCAGAAGTGATTGCAATACTGTTCTTCTCAGGAGCGCTTTCAGTCGGCCTGGGGAACTGGATGAACTACATAGCAATAAGGGAGCTAGGAGTTGCATTACCCTCAACCCTAGGCCTATTAACGCCACTACTCACAGCTATCTTCTCATACCTTCTCCTAGGCGAAATGCTTACAGCTAGACAGGTAATATTCGGTGGGTTAATAATTCTGGGATGTCTATTAGTACTGCTTCGGGGGGACTAAGCACTTTGAGGGGCATTAAAGTTATTTCACTTGACCTCGATGGAACAATAGTGGACAAACGCGTTATGGACTATTTCTGGCTGGAGCTTATACCTCAGAGGTATGCTGCTCTGAAGGGTCTTGAACTAAGAGAGGCAAAGGAGATCGTCCTCAGGGAGTACGATAAAGTAGGCATGGAGGATATAAGGTGGTACTTGCCCGATTACTGGGCGAGGAGGTTTGGTCTAGAAGGGTATCTTGAGGAGCTATTTGAGGACTTGAGGTCTCACGTAAGAAGCAGGATATGCAAGGACGTTTTTGACCTCCTCCGAGCAGTACCGGATGAATATTCGTTAATAATATCGTCTAATGCTGCTAGGGAGTTTATCAAAATGGTGGTGGAGGAGTTAGAGCCGTACAGCAGGCGTTTTCAAAGATTTTTCTCGTGCGTCAGCGACTTTTACATTACCAGAAAGGATGCTAGATTTTATAGGGCTGTATGTAGGACGTTGGGCGTAAAACCCTCCGAAATAATCCATGTAGGAGATCACGAGGTGTACGATTATGAAGTTCCCAGAAGCGTCGGGTTGAAGGCACTGCTTCTCATTCGAGAGGGAGTATCAGCTAGGGAAAATGTTGAGACCATTAGAAGTTTAAGGGAATTACTACACTACTTATGAGCTTCCTCCGCAAACAGGGCACTCTATTCTTCTCAGGACTTTAACCTCTCTAAAGGACATGTCATATCCATCGTAAACTATCATTTTCCCTATGGCGGGCTCTCCGTAACCTGTTATTATTTTCACGGCTTCAGTCACTTGGAGTAGAGCTATGACTCCTGGTGTTGTCCCTAAGATCGGGAAAACGGGCTTCGGAGGAGGGGCTTTAGAGAAAATGCATTGTAGACATGGGCCCCTATATGGAATTATAGTTAGCATCTGTCCTACCAAGCCCTCAACAGCACCGTGTATGAAGGGTATCTTACGCTTAACACAGGCTTCATTTAGCAAGAACCTTGCCCTCCAATTGTCCATACCGTCAAGAACTATATCAACGCCGGATACTAGGTCTGAGACGTTTTCCTCTGTAATGGTCTCCTCAACGTACTCTACGGTGATTTCAGGGTTTAGCTTTCTTAGCTTCTCTGCAGCGACCCTTACCTTTTTCTTCCCGATATCCTCAGCCCAGTATAATATCTGCCTATTCAAGTTGCTGAGCTCAACAACTTCATGGTCTACAAGAAATATTTTGCCGAAACCCACTGCCGCAGAATAAAGAGCCGAAGCTGATCCAAGCCCCCCTACTCCAGCGATTAGTATTCTCGTTCTCTTCAGCTTTAGCTGACCTTTCTTGTTGAAAATCATGATCTGTCTATCGTACCTGTTAAGCTCGTTGGAAGTTAGAGCGTTCCTCAAGCGATCAGCCCGGTAGTTATTAAATAGGGGCATTAAAAAGCATTTGGCGAATTATAAAATGTCTCAGAGTAAGGCCTTTGCTCCCCATTGGACTTTAACAAACGTTTAAATAATCTACGAACATCGAAGTTACTGAGTGAACATATATGTCTGAGGATAAGCTAGCTATAGATGGGGGAGAGCCCGTAATAAAGAAGAAATTGATTCTGGGCTACCCCGGAGCCTTAACCATTGATGAACGTGAGGAAAGAGCAGTTTTAGAAGTTATTAGGAGTAAATCCCTATTCCGATATTACGGACCCAACCCTCTCTTTAAAGTCAAGGAATTTGAGGAGAAATTTGCAAAGTATATAGGCTGTAAGTACACTCTCGCCGTCACTTCTGGAACTGCTGCGCTCATAGTCGCCGTGAGGTCTCTGGGAGTGAAGGAAGGAGACCAAGTCATAGTGCCAGCCTATGCCTGGATATCGACGCCTGTATCTGTTGTCCTAAACGGTGGCGAGGTAGTAGTGGTGGGAGTAGATGAGTCTTTAAACATAGATCCCACTGCTATAGAATACGCCGTAAGCGAGAAAGTAAAGGTGGTAATACCCGTACACATGAGAGGAGTACCTGCGAACATGGAGGGGGTAATGAAAGTTGCAAGGGATCATGACTTAAAGGTAGTAGAGGATGTAGCTCAAGCCTGTGGTGGTAGCTTTAAGGGGAAGAAGCTCGGAGCCATAGGAGATGCGGGAATCTTCAGCTTTCAACTAAATAAGAACATGACCGCAGGAGAGGGTGGAGCAGTTACTACCAGTAATGAGGAAATATATAAGCGTGCAGTGGCGGCTCACGACGTAGCAGCGTACTACAGGAATCCGAAATACGTACCACCAATGCCTAGTCCAAACTTCAGGCTTAACGAATTGTCAGCAGCCGTACTAATAGAACAGCTAGACAAGCTTGATCGGAATATCGCTAGGATGAAGGAGCTTAAGAAGATAGTGAAAGAGGCTGTTGAGCAATCCCCCGGCTTAGAGCTTAGGAAGATACCTGACGAGGAAGGCGATACGGCATGTACTATAACGTTCTTCCTCAAGAGTTCAGAGAAGGCCCTGAAATTCGCAAAAGCTCTCTCAGCAGAAGGCGTACCCGCAGGAGTCATTTGCAATCCAGAGAACCCTTACGAGGGCCATATCTGGGTGAATTGGAAGGTTCTCTTAGGCAAGAAGATGATAGTACATAAGGAATCCTGCGAGAAAGCTCTAGATCTCTTAAGTAGAGGCGTTAGCATAGGCCTAGTACCCGTTCTCTCAACTGAGGATGCTGAACTAATAGCTAAAGCAATAAAGAAAGTAGCAATGGTAATACACTGAAATTAAAACTTGAACTTTCAACTGTTTTTTCATTATTTTACATATTTATTGGAATGCTAGTGCTAGCACTTTAATTTACTTTTAATTAAAAATTACTGGGAACATGACAATTCTAGGTAGTGAGGGCGAAGAACGGGTTTTAATGGGCAATGAGGCCATTGCCAGAGGAGTTCTAGAAGCTGACGCGCGAATCATTACAGGATACCCAGGAACGCCTTCGAGCGAAGTTATAATGACGCTTATGTCTCTAGCATCTAGGCTAGGCATATACGTTGAATGGGCTGTAAACGAGCGCGTGGCCTTTGAAATAGCTTTTGGAGCAGCACTGGCTGGAGTCAGAGCAATGGCTACCATGAAGGCTCCCGGATTGAACGTTGCGACAGATCCTATTTTCTCCTCCGCGTACTCGGGCGTTAATGGAGGACTCGTAGTTCTTGTGGCAGATGATCCGGGACCGCATACTACTCAAACGGAGCAGGATAGTAGATGGTATGGGCCACTTATAAAGCTCCCAATAATAGAGCCTTCAAGCCCCCAGGAGGCCAAAGACTTCACAGTTATGGCTTTCGAGCTATCGGAGAAGTATTCTTTGCCATTCATTCTTAGGACTACTACGAGGGTTAATCACTCGTCAGCTAACGTGGTATTAGGACCTATACGCAAGAGACACTACAGTATCAAGTACGTTAGAGAGCCTGAGAGATTCATTCGAGCCTCAATGGAATGGAATCGAAGGAGACACAAGTGGCTAAATGAAGTCCTAGCAAAGGTCGAGGAGGACCTTGATCACGATGAGAGGCTGTTTTCGATTGAAGGAAGGGGTGAGAAGCTCATAGTCACAGCTGGAGTATGCTACTTACACGTCAAGCAAGTTCTTGAAAACAATTTTCGAGACTGGGGTTCTTCCTTCACGCTAGTTAAACTCGGGCTAATATACCCCTTTCCTAAACGCCCTTTAAAGAGCCTCCTAAGTAGGAAGAAGTTTAGGGAAGTGATAGTAGTCGAGGAGCTCGATCCCTATATCGAAAAGGAGATAAAAATCCTGCTAGGAGACTTATCAATAAGCCTACCCGTAATAGGTAAGCTAAATGGATTCTTCCCACTTGAGGGGGAATACTCTCCCGAAGTAATTGAAAGAGTTCTCCTCGGAAAGGGTAAGAGCTTTGAGGAGACTGTTCAAGCTCCGAGAAGGCCTCCACCAATGTGTCCAGGCTGTCCTCACAGAGCGACGTACTTAGCGTTGCTTCAAGCCCTACGACTCGAACGCTACAGGAAAGAGGATGTTCCTATAGTAGGCGATATCGGCTGCTATGCTCTAAGCGTTCAACCCCCGCTTGAGGCCATATGGAATGAACACAGCATGGGAGCAAGCATCTCGATAGCTATGGGACTGAAGGCGGCTGGTATTGAAAAGCCCGTAATAGCAACCATAGGGGATTCTACACTATATCATTCGGGGATAACGTCCCTCATCGAAGCGGCACACAAAAACGTCGACATGCTAGTAGTAGTGCTCGATAATGAGACCGTAGCCATGACTGGACATCAAGAGACGCCAGCATATGCTATGACGCTGACGGGAAGGAGAACCACACCCATTCCGATAGAGGGGCTCATTGAGGGCCTTAAGATCAAATGGGTTAAAGTCGTAGATCCCTACAATTTTGAAGAAGCGGTGAGAGTCTTCAGAGAAGCTCTCAAGCAAAAGGGCCTGAGAGTAGTGATTTCAAGACATAAGTGCGTGATACTCGCAAAGGAGTTTAGAGGAGAGGTACAAGTAGACTACAGCCTTTGTACAAACTGTCTGACGTGTATTCGCGCTACCGGCTGTCCAGCTTTTGCGTACAGCGATAACAGGGTAGTGATACAGGAGGATCTCTGTAACGGTTGCGGCTTGTGTACATACTTCTGTCCTCATAAAGCCCTCAGGGTGGTGAGTTAGATGACGAACTTGCTTATAGCTTCTGTAGGAGGGCAAGGCGGACTGACTCTTTCGCGTGTCATAGCCTCTGCTGCGCTTAAGGAGGGAAAGAGGGTAATTGTTGGTGAGACTTTAGGTATGTCGCAAAGAGGAGGAAGCGTACACGTGTACATAAGGCTTGGAGAAAGGGCTTATTCTCCCCTGTTTTCGCCGGGAGAGGCGGATATTGTCCTAGGACTAGAGCCAGTTGAGACTTTAAGAGCTTTAAAGTACATCGGGAAGCATACATTAGTAGTACTTAATACAAGGCCAATACACACAATAACGACTCTCCTAGGACTCGAAGCATATTCCTCAATAGAGGAAGTCATAGGTCGCATTAAGAACCGGTCCAAGAAGGTGCTTGCAGTGAACTCCTACGAGGAGTGCGTTAAATTGAACTTCCCTAAGGGCGTTAATATGCATGTCTTAGGCGTAGCTGTTGGTATTACTGGAGTGCTTAGACCTGAAACGATTAAAGCGGCCATCAGGGAGCTATTAAAGTACCCTCAAAAGAACTTAGAGATATTCGAGAGAGGTTTAGCATTAGGGAAGGAGATAAGCCGCTCCATTATGGGTTAATGACTCCCAGCTTCAGCGCCGAGGATACAGGCCCGCTGGACTATTGCTATTGGAATAACTTCTGGGCTCTTGCTAGCCTGAGGGATCTAGCATGGATCCTCATGATCCGCGAATTGACGCGACCATAGAAGTTCCCACAAGTAAAGCCAAAATGAGGCTAAAAGTCAGGTTTTAGACGAAGAGAATATATTGTTTCGGAGTAAGTTTTAGCTCATAAAACTCATAAAGGGATTTTAAACGTTCAGTTCGGAAACCTTATCTTCATTAATCTGCGCTGCAATGGTTCATCATCTGAGTTTGATGAGCTTCCCTCTCCTTATAACTTTTTCGGCTGACTTATTCTTGAGCTTAAGCACCGACCCATCGGCTACCGTTGGGATTAGTGCCAGAAGAAGAGAAATCACGAAACGCCAAACCTTATTACAAACGGACTCTCCATGAACTTTTTAGCTATTTTCTCGGCGGTTAGAATCCTCTTTTCCGGCACCCTTATTTCGGACGCTGACAGTTTTTGTTTAATGGATCTCGTAAACATGGGGACAGCTGCTGCTGCTCCGGCAAGGAAGGCGAATAAGGAGGCTAGAATACCGGCGAAGGATACTTGTGTAATTTTCGCTACAGTAACCGCTAGACCAAGACCTGCTATGAAAAATACTGTGCCGTAGAGGAGCTGTAATATCCTTCCTCTGAAGGATAGAGGATGCTCAGTTAATATTACGGCGCCCGTAGCACCATCAACGTAACCGGTATACCTTTTCTCTCTGTAGCTGTATTCCAATTCCCATACTGGGTAGTGCACTAATCCCTTGAACGTTACGTCGAATTTCTCATAGATCATTCTCTTAACTTCCGCTGCCGTATCCCTAATTTCACTCATTAACCTATCCTTGAGAATATCCTCCGCGACCTTATCCGCAACTCTCCGTTCAAGTGTCGGTTCGTAGTAGCGACCCATATGCTTCACCTTCTCCTCGAAGAACTTCTTGCCGCGGAGAGGGAAGGGATAGTCCTTTAAAAGGGTTGATAGTTCGCCATTTACAGCGGGAATCCCTATATCATCTACTTCCTCGACTTTCGTTACAAACTCTCCGAGCTTCCTAGACTTAGCCTGCACTGTGATAAGCCCATGTAAATGGTAGAAGTAGACAGGCACCAGGTGTAATATCCTTTTTGTGAAGGTTGAACGCTGTTTAATATCTACTGGAGCACCGTACTGGCGCTCCACAAACCTCATTAACCTGTCGTATGGGTCTTCTCGCTCCAAGGGGAAGTAGAAATGATCTACTTCGCTCTTTTCTCCGGTTTTGACATGGAAGACCGTTCCACAGTAGGGGCATTCGGTTGTAGAAACAGTTTCTGGTACTTCGATAACAGCTCCACATGCGGGACACCTCGTCTCCATGTTTTCACCTCTCAACTCGCATGTCCCTTATTATGAGCTCTGAAAGGGTATATGCAGCTCCCACAGCCATGAGAGGTAGGAAGAAGTATCCTAGCTCGACTTCTTCTGACTTAAATATGAGCAGCGTTAACGCGGGAGCTGTGGCTATAGCCGCAAGGGCTCCTATGAGGTATAGAACTCTCCTCAGAGTTATCACGGGTTCTGTCTTTACAAGCAGGCCTAGATCCCATCCCGCGAAAAACATGCTGTAGATTGCATCCTTATACCTGTAATATACTTGCCAGAGAGGTATGAGGTACAGCTTAGGGTCATCCGCGCCGATGACTTTGACGTCAAAACCGTCAATTGTTCCTTTTGATTTAAACCTTTCCCGAAGGATGTCTAATGCATCTTCCCTAATCCTTTCAGAAGCAATCTTCTTATCGTACTCCGTATTTAGGACTTCCAGCTTGATCTTCCTCCAATTCTCTCGACTCACTTCCACGAGCTTTTTTGAGTACTTCTTAAGGATCTTCTCATGTATCTTATTGAGAGCTTCCTTGGCGCCCAACAACGTGACCTGTTTTCGCGCTAGGAGGGGCACAAGGATCCTTCTACTAACGCTAACAACCTTGTATATCCTCCTCCTACTCTTATTCTCATGCCTGTAGTAGTAATACGACACCCGTCCGCGGAGATGTACTTTGCTGATCCAAACGGGAATGTACACGCCATAGATATCATGTATAACGATGTCCTTTCTTATTCTCCTCAGATCGAAGTCCGACTCCACGACTTCCCAAAATGCTTTTTCAACGCTACTTCGAGGAAGGGAAGATAGGATGTAAATATCTTCTGGCGATACGATACCACTTATAATGGAGGGATACCCACAGTATTCACACACTGAAACTATTGTCTCAGGGGTAACGTTAAGGGGGGCACCGCACCTAGAACAGGTATAGCCCTCATCCATTTTAGAAAACCACATATTATCTTAAGTAGTCGAAGTTAAATATCTTCTCAAGCACTTCAAACTCGTAGACAATGCGCCCTAAACCTCTATTAGCCGGTAATACAGCCTTCTTATAGCCTCATCAACGGTAACTGCCTGTTCCTCTACTATTTTAATTATCTCGCGTTCTAAAAGCTCCTTTCCCAGAGGACCGTAAACCTTAAGGTAGTAGTCTATGAGCCTTCTCCTCATCTCCTCTAAAGATGCAGCTGGAGGCTTTTTCTCTGTGACCATAAACTGTTGAAGCCAGGTTGTTTTCTTCTCCTTTATTCTCGTAATGGCTGCAAGCCCTACAAGACCAAAAGTTCCCGTCAAGGCCTGTCCAAAACAGGGTATTACGGATATCACTTCCTCTTCATGTTTATGAGCTTCTTCAAGGAACTTCGTGAATAACGCCAAATCCTCCTTAAAGTTCCTTATCTCAAAGTAGTACGTGCGCAGAATATTTCCGTCGTAGAGTATTCTTATATAGCTCATCCCCTTTCAACAAGACTAATTCTTCGCAAAGGTATTTTAATGAATTGGTGTCTGAGGAACAAAAGAGCCGGTGTGTCGTTCTCTCGGTAAATTTAAATATATCGGTAAATAAATCTTTACCGTGAAATATTTATGGAGGATATCAAAATCATCAAGGATCCAGCTGTCGCGAAGCTATTAGCTGACAATACTAGGAGAAGAATACTCCGCATACTTACAATGGGCGAATTTTCGGCATATGAGCTAGCTAAAATGCTTGACAAGAATACAGCTGCCGTAGAGTACCACTTAAAACTGTTGGAGAGAGGTGGATTGGTGAAGGCTACGCGAACTGAGGTTAAGGGAAATCTCGTCAAGAGATATTACACTTCAACGGCTAAGCGTTTTATAGTATCCTACTCGCTCGCTGAGGCCCAGGCGCCAGAGAGTGAAGAGGTGTCCAAGGTTTTTGAGAGGCTTATTGAAGGTGCTCTAAAAGGCTTTGAAGCCTTTGGCATAACGCTTCGAGGAGAGAGAAGGGAGAGGTTGAAGGGGCTTATTAAGGACTTTCTACGTATAAGGCAAACTACGCTGGAAGCTGTACTATCCAAAAAGGTGAGCCCCCTTCCCCAAGAACGCGGTATAATCCTCTTCCTAGAGTTCCTCGTAATGACTTTAGCATACCGTAACCCCGAGTTTAGAAGGATTCTTGAAGAGGGATCAAAAGCAGTTCCGCTGGAGGTCTAGGCGTTGGAGAAAGTTCGTGGAGTTGGTAGGCGTATATTCAAGTATATTTTGAGAAAGTGGAAGCTATTGATAGCTGTAGCTTCTTTAAACGTTATTGGGGCGATTCTTAGCGTATACGTGCCTTACGTCTCTCGCTTAGCAATAAACGATATAGTGTACGGGGATGTTTCTAGCCTCTGGTTCTATGCGATAGTGATAGTAAGTTTCACCGTAGGTCATGGGCTGATAAACTTTGTGAGCAGATACTATTCCGAGTTCCTGGCTCAAAGCGTAATATACGAGATTAGAAACGACGTTTACAGGAGGATCCAAAATCTCTCGTACGGCTTCTTCCACAGGATAAATACAGGACAGCTCGTGGCAAGAGTGACGTCAGACGTCAATCAAGTTAGACGTTTCATAATACAGCTGGTGTCGGGCTTTCTAGGGTCTCTCATAACGTTTGTAAGCGCGTTTGCCATGATGCTCAGCTTAAACGTTGAGCTAACGCTAATATCCATGATCATTGCGCCCATAGTATACTCGTTTGTAAAATTTCTAGTGCCCCGGCTCAGAAGCTTCTTCATTAGGGCGAGGGAGACATACGGCGATATAACTTCGTTAATCCAGGAAGCCACCACAGGAATTAAGTTGATCAAAGCCCTTACTGTAGAGAGAGCTTTTGAGGAGAAGTTCCTCACGCTTAACGAGCGCTATCTGGATTCAATGCTTGGGGTGGCAAGGTACAGGGCTATATTCTGGCCTACACTAACCCTTGTAACGTCTCTAATAACCCTTCTAGTGTACTGGTATGGTGGTTTGAAGGCTCTCGGCGGGCAGATAACTATAGGTGACATAGTTGCCTTTTCACTTTATATAAATATGCTTATATGGCCCCTAATGTGGATAGGGTTCATTGTAATATCGTATCAGAGGGCATGTGTAGCAGCGTCAAGAGTGTTTGAAATAATGGATGTTGAGCCGGAGGTTAAGGAAAGCCCTAATGCTAGGGATATTCGAATAGAAAGGGGTCATGTGGTATTTGAGAACGTGTGGTTTAGCTATGACGGCAAGCACTGGATATTACGAGGACTGAATCTCGAGGTAAGACCTGGCGAAGTAGTAGCCATTGTGGGTCCAACAGGTAGCGGGAAGACAACGCTTGCCCATCTGATCATGAGGTTTTACGACCCGCAGAAAGGCAGGATCCTGATAGATGGCGTAGATGTAAGGAGCTTTAAAATAGATTCTCTTAGGAGGCAGATAGGGATAGTGCATCAAGACATCTTCCTCTTCTCGGATACCATTAGGAACAACATAGCTTACGGAAAGCCCGAGGCTACCATGGAAGAAGTTATGGAGGCAGCAAAGTTAGCGTACATACACGACTTCATATCATCCCTTCCTCAGGGGTATGAGACTAGGATTGGGGAGAGAGGCGTGACGCTTTCTGGAGGTCAGAGGCAGAGGCTGGCCATTGCTAGGGCCCTCATAACTAATCCTAGAATAATAATCCTCGACGATCCGACGTCCAATGTGGATTATGAGACCGAAAAGGCCATATACGATGCGCTTACAAGGCACTTTAGAGGAAAGACAGTGATAGTGATAACCCAGCGCCTATCGACTTTGAGGCTTGTGGATAGGATCATCGTTCTAGATAAAGGTAAAGTCGTTGAGGAGGGTTCTCATGAGGAGCTACTTAAAAAGGGAGGTCTCTATGCGAAGCTATACCGACTCGTTTTCTCACGAGAATGAGGTGAGGATGCATGGGATTCCATTATAGGCGTTTTCTGGGGGCAGGAGAGGAGAAGCCCAAGAAAATGTCGGAGAAGGAGATAGTTAAGAGACTGATGGCGATTCTATATCCTTATAGATACTACTTACTACTGTTGCTCACCCTTGCTTTAATAAGGGTCGTGACGTCCTTGCTAATGCCCTATTTAGTGAAGTTTATGGTGGACGCAATTCTAAAAGTGGACTTTCAGAGCCTCACACGTTTCTCCCTTTACTTCTTAGCAGTTGCCGCTACGAACTGGCTCATCGGAATGGGACGCGTTTACCTAACCTCATGGGTTGGACAGCGCGTCATGTACGATATTCGAAACCTAATGTTCTCTCAACTTCAAAAGCTCAGGCTATCTTACTTTTCAAAGGAACCTGTAGGCAACGTTGTATCTAGGCTGACGAATGACGTGGACTCGCTTGGAAATATCATAACGACGGGCACTATAGACATAGTTAGCGATATTGTCACGTTCACTGGCGCTATGATGGTAATGTTCACTCTAAGTCCCAAGCTCAGTCTAGTAGCCTTCTCCTTAATACCGTTAATAGCACTTATATCATACCTCTTTGCTTT
Source organism: Thermoprotei archaeon (assembly GCA_003649515.1). Lineage (GTDB taxonomy): Archaea > Thermoproteota > Thermoprotei > Thermofilales > B20-G17 > B14-G17. The sequence goes on from QMSC01000016.1 coordinate 13,566, forward strand.
AAGGGCTAGGCAGGCATATAGGTTAACGAGAAAGAAGATCGCCGAGGTTACGAGTAGGATAGAACAGGACATTGCTGGAGCAGCTGTTGTACAGACTTTCGCTTATCGCAAGAAGCTGAACATCTCAGAGTTTGAGAGATTGAATAGGGAGAACCTTCAAGTGAACCTTGAGGCTACGAAGACTTTAGCCTCAATGAGCCCTGCATTAAATTTTGTCAGAGCGTTAGGATATGCTTTATTACTATGGTTTGGAGGTCTTCTCGTGAAAAATGGGGAAGTGACCGTTGGAACGCTTGTCGCCTTTTACGGTTACATGGACATGTTCTTTAAGCCGTTAATGATGCTTACAATGTTCTACGGAGCCATTCAATCAGCGCTGGCGGCAGCGGAGAGAATTTTCGAGTTCCTCAGCGAGGAGAGGGAAGGGGAGGGCACGGTAGAGCTAAGCGATGTCAGAGGTGAAATAGTATATGAAAACGTAGTGTTCGGATACGAGCCCGGAAGTCCAGTCTTAAAGGGCGTTTCCCTGAGCATAAAGCCTGGAGAAGTAGTGGCGATCGTTGGTCCTACCGGGGCCGGAAAAACTACCTTAATAAACCTTTTGTTGAGGTTTTACGAGCCTTGGAGTGGTCGCATACTCGTTGATGGAGTAGATATTAAGAAAGTAAAGCTATCTTCGCTGAGAAGACATATAGGCCTAGTGCTACAGGAGCCGTATCTCTTCTCGGGAACCGTGCTGGACAATATTCGAATAGCTAAGCCTAATGCGAGCACTGAGGAAGTTCGGAGAGTAATCGAAATGCTTGGACTTAAAGAGATAATGGACAGCCTGCCCGAAGGACTAAATACCCCTATTTTAGAGGGCGGTAAAAACCTCTCAGTAGGTCAGAGACAGCTAATATCATTTGTAAGGGCTATGCTCATACAGCCCAAGATCCTTGTTATGGATGAAGCCATGAGCAGTCTGGATCCCTTCACTGAGGCCAGGCTACAACGTGCTCTCAGAAAGCTGGTTGAAGGAAGGACTTGTATAATAATTGCTCATAGGCTATCCACAGTCAAACTGGCTAATAGAATAATTGTGCTTGATGGAGGGAGAATTGTAGAGAAGGGCTCCCATGAGGAGCTATTGAAAAAAGGAGGACTTTATGCAAGGCTATATAAATTACACTTTCTGCCTACGACTATTTCGAGCTAGCCTTCCTTCTTCTCCTTTTCCTTCTTCTCTTCGAGGCCTAACCTTTTCTCAAAGTACTCTTTAACTTTCTTGGCTATGTTCTCGGGGATCTCTCGTGAAAACGGGAATTCCTCAGCGTTTACTAAGGTATTCAGAAACCTAACTGCAAGCGGACCTAGGGTCGCGTACGCCTGTGGCCCTATAAATTTCGTATCGTCATCCTGGCTATGCATTGCCGTAGATACTCCGCTGGAGCGGTAGAAGCTTACCGCTGGTATGCCGACTTTAGCGAATGAAGAACTGTCGGAGGAGAACACGTCTTCGCTTATACTTAAGCGAATGCCTACCTCCTTGCCCACAACTTCGAGATAGGGCTTTATCTGAGTTGGTCCAGTGACTATTACGGAGTTTGAGCCTAAAGCTCCTCCGTGAACGTCGAAGTTTATAACCATTTTTATCTTCTCCAGCTCCTTCTCGTGCTTTTTTACGTAAGCTAAAGAGCCTCTTAGTCCAAGCTCTTCTCCCGAGAACAGAACGAACCTCAAAGTCCTCTTGGGCTTCACATTAGAGAATATTCTTGCGAGCTCTAGCACGAAGGCCGTGCCGCCAGCGTTATCGGTAGATCCTGGAACATCGTACACGCTATCGTAGTGGGCACATACGATCACGATTTCTTCAGGATACTTATAGCCCTCCTTTTCGACTACTATGTTATAGCTTCTCGCTTTCCATTCATCCTGTAGAAGGATGAGCCTGCCCTTTCTAGCACCGTACTCAAGCATTTTGTAAGCGTCTTTAAAGGAGATATGTACCATGGGAGCTAAGCCGTATTTCCTCCACTCGTAGATCATGTCAAGGTGTGATAGCTTCTTATATGGATTGCTCTCGGATACTATAATCCCTGCAGGCTTTCTCTTCATGAGCTTCTTGTATTCTTCAAAGCGAGGTCTCTGAGACATGAGGAGCAGATAGCCTTCTTCTCCAGGAAGAAGGAGTGGATCGCCTACTTCAACATACTTTATAGGGCCTTCAACACCTTCAGGAGGAGTCGATCCCGAGAACCCGACACCCGTGCAAGGTATCTCTTCCTTCCAGGGCTCAAGTACCTCAAACTTGGCTTCCTTTATTCTAAAAGTCATTAGCTCGAACTCTTCAAGTATTGGTTTGTAGCCGTAAGATTCCAGTTCCTTGACGATCAGTTCTCTCGCTTTCTCTTCGCCTTCGGTTCCAGCGAGCCTTGGAAAGCTCAATTTCTTGAGAATTTCTACAGCTCTCTTAGGATCAAACTCTTTCATGAGTATTAGATGAAGCACAACACGTTAATAAC